>NZ_JADBVM010000209.1:0-13343 GCF_020244875.1 Microcystis sp. M44BS1 | reverse complement strand
TGGGGAAGTGGGGAAGTGGGGAAGTGGGGAAGTGGGGAAGTGGGGAAGTGGGGAAGTGGGGAAGTGGGGAAGTGGGGAAGTGGGGAAGTGGGGAAGTGGGGAAGTGGGGAAGTGGGGAAGTGGGGAAGCTGTCTCATCACCCTATCACCCCAAAACCCTATCATCCTATCTCCTCCTGCCTCGGGGCCTCCTGAATCAATCCGTCAAATCGATTAAAAAGTTAAGTAATCTCAACTTCTAGCCAATGGCACCCCAGAGCTAGGAGATAATTAAGCCATCGTCATTTGGGCTGCGTTTATCCGTGAAAATTATCGTTATCGGCAGTGGTGGTCGAGAACACGCTCTAGCTTGGAAACTACTGCAATCGCCTCAAGTAGAACAAGTGTTCTGTATTCCAGGGAATGGGGGAACGGCAATTTTACCTCAATGTGAAAATATACCCATAGCAATGGAGGATTTTGCCGAAATTAGCCGCTTTGCCCAGGAAAATCGCGTCGATTTGGTGGTTGTCGGGCCAGAATATCCCCTCTCCCTCGGCATTACCGATCATCTTCTCGGCCAAGAAATTGCCGTTTTTGGCCCCACACAAACCGGGGCCTTAATTGAATCGAGCAAATCCTGGGCCAAAGAATTAATGAGCGAAGCAGGAGTTATCACCGCCGCCTCGGAAACCTTTACCGATGCAGAATTAGCAAAAACTTATATCCGAGAGCAAGGAGCGCCAATTGTGGTGAAAGCCGACGGATTAGCCGCAGGAAAAGGGGTAATTGTCGCCGAAACCCTAGATACAGCCCTAGAAGCGATCGATGATCTTTTTACCAGTGGCTTTACTAAAGTCGTGGTGGAAGAATTCCTAGAGGGAGAAGAAGTGTCTATCCTCACCCTCACCGATGGGATCAGCTTTCGTTCCCTGCTACCCGCCCAAGATCACAAGCGCATCGGTGAAGGCGATACCGGCAAAAATACCGGCGGTATGGGAGTTTATGCCCCCGCACCCATAGCCACCGCCGCCATTATCGAAGCGGTGGACCGAGACATCCTTGCCCCCATCGTCGCCACCCTACAAAAACGCGGCATTGACTATCGAGGAGTCCTCTACGCGGGTTTAATGATTTCCCCCGCCGGAGAGCCAAAAGTTCTTGAATTTAACTGTCGTTTTGGCGATCCCGAAACCCAAGCGGTTTTACCCCTACTGGAAACTCCCCTGGCACCGCTGCTGCTGGCTTGCGCTCAACAAAAATTAACTGATTTCCCTTCTTTACAATGGCGCTCCGGTAGTGCCGTTTGTGTGGTGGCCGCGTCTGCCGGTTATCCCGACCACTACGAAAAAGGCCAGTTAATCACGGGAATTAAGGCCGCTGAAACCGCGGGAGCGATCGTTTTCCACGCTGGCACGGTTTTAAAACACGGCGATATCTTCACCGATGGCGGCCGGGTTTTGGGTGTCACGGCTATGGGGTCGAATTTTAATCAGGCGATCGAACTTGCCTATCAATCGGTGAACAGGATACACTTTCAGGGCATCTATTATCGTCGTGATATCGGCCACCGGGTACGGGAAAAATAAGGGTCAGTATTGAGGCTGGGGTAAGGGGGAATAGTTATGGGTTTTGAGGATTAATTTAGCAGCCAATTGCCCCTTTTTTCGGCATCTCTCACCGCTAATCCTCACCTCTTTCTAGGGTAATCCCTGACAAAAGCGCATCTGACTGGTCAAAAAACCAGTAACTATTGATAAAATCATGAAACTGAATCGCCCAACCAAATTGCCATCCCTATGCGAATTTTGCTCTATTCTTATAACTATTATCCCGAACCGATCGGCATCGCTCCCCTGATGACAGAATTGGCGGAGGGATTGGTTAAAAGAGGTCATCAAGTCAGGGTTTTGACGGCTTTTCCTTGGTATCCTAATAGTGAAATCGATCCCGAATACCGAGGAAAAATCTATCTGGAAGAAGAACGCAACGGTGTTAAAATTCAACGTTCCTACGTTTGGGCGCGCCCCCAAAGAAGTTTAAAAAATCGAATTTTCTTTGAATTGAGCTTTGTTTTTTTGAGTTTCTTTCAGGCTCTCAAAGGCGAAAAACCCGATCTAATTTTCTTAACCGTCCCCGGATTACCCGTTTGCGTTCCCGCCGCTTTATTGAGTAAATTATATGGAGTACCGATTATTCTAAATTTACAGGATATTCTGCCCGATGCGGCAGTTCATGTGGGATTATTAACTAATCAGAAAATGATTAAGGTTTTTAGCAGTCTCGAAAAATTTGCCTACAAAACTGCCAGCAAAATCTCAGTTATTGCCGATGGTTTTACCAAAAATCTCCTCACTAAAAATGTGCCGAGTCAGAAAATTATTGAAATTCCTAATTGGGTCGATGTCAGCTTTATTAAACCTCTGCCGAAAAACCATAATTATTTTCGCCAAGAAAATAATCTTGAGGGCAAGTTTGTTGTTTTATATTCTGGCAATATTGCCCTAACTCAACCCTTAGAAACTTTGATTGATGCCGCAGTTCACTTAGTTAATATTCCTGAGATTAAAGTGGTAATTGTTGGTAAAAAAGAGGCACTCGATCGCCTAGAAAAGTATCGCCAACAACAGGGGGCCAGTAATGTGCTTTTATTACCCTTTCAACCCCGGGAAAAATTACCAGAAATGTTAGCCGCTGCTGATGTGGGTATGGTGATGCAAAAACATAACGTTATTTCCTTTAATATGCCGTCCAAAATTCAGGTATTATTAGCTAGTGGCCGTGCTATTATTGCTTCTGTTCCCGCCGATGGAACCGCTGCTAGGGCGATCGAGCGTAGTGGTGGTGGTTTGGTGGTTACTCCTGAAGATCCGGAGGCATTAGCTACGGCTATTTTAAAGCTATACAAAAACCCAGATTTAGCAACTATACTAGGAGAAAAAGGACGACAATACGCAGAAGAAAATTATGCTTTTGAAAAGACTTTGGATCAATACGAAAATCTTTTTTCTCAAGTAGTTAGTTAATAATTAGGGAATAGGGAAATGGGGGGATAGGGTAATTTCAACTAAAACCCTAAAACTCTAAAACCCTAAAACCCCAACATCTATCACCCAATCCCCATCACCCCATCAGCTAACCTCTAACTCCCACTTAACTATTTTCATGTTCGATAATTTCTCAAAAAAACTCCCCTGGCAAAGTCTCAAACAAGCGATCGCTTTTGTCTTAACAATTATTGCCTTAACTCCAGTGGTTACAGCTTTAATTTCCAGTGTTAATCAGCCTCAAATCCAATCTAATATTCAACTATATCAAACCAATCTCAATCTACAAGTCACGACTCTAAGCAGCGATGCTGATCCTAATAGCGAGGAATTTGCTAATCTTAAATTAATTCAAACTTCCCTGATCGGTGAAGAACCCTACAGCACCGCCGAGGAACAGTATTTATCCGCCCAGAAAAGTGCCAAAAAAACAATCACCGAACTAAAAAAATCAGCAGTTAATCCCGAACAAAAAAAATCCCTTGAGCGGGAAATCAATTCCCTAAAGGATTTAGAACTGAAATTAAGTCTCATTCAAGCTAGTCAAGGTGACTTGGATTCAGCACGGCAAATCTGGCAAGACATCAAGGAAAAATCAGCATTTGAGAACTATAAACCTGCTATTTTACGAAATGCGCTGCTGTTAGAGGGATTGTACAGTGAACCCCCCGAAATTGCTGCCGATGCTGAAGCGAGAATCGATCGCAATTTTCAAGGATGGTTTCGTTATACCATTCTGGAAAAATTATATAGTCTCGAAAATCGTCAAGAGGATTTACTCGCTTTAGAGGAAGAACAGAGTGAAGTGGCGGCTAATGCGTTAATTAAACTAATTTTAGTGGCTTTGTTGCCTCTTATCGGCGGTTTAATCGGTTTTGTGCTGTTGATCTTTTTATTAGTGCAGTGGCTTCTCCGTCAACAGCGAGCGCTGCTCTTTTTAGATGATAGTCTCGCTTGGCAAACTAAGTGGGGAGGAGAAACCCTCTGGTGGGGAATAATTATCGGTTTCTTTTTCGTCGGACAAATTGTTTTACCAGTAATTTTCGGGATTTTATCGAGTTTCTTGAGTCTCAATCCCGAAAAATTTAACCTAGAAGCTAAAGCAATATACGTTGTAGTTAGTTATTTAGCCTTAACAGTGAGCAGTTTATCGGTTTTATACCTAGCAATCAAGCCTTTTCGCCCTTTACCTCCCGATTGGTTTCGTTTTAAACTCTTTAGTCCTTGGCTCCTCTGGGGATTAGCCGGCTATTTCGTCGCTTTACCCCTCGTTATTATCGTTTCTTTGCTCAATCAACTAATTTGGCAAGGACAAGGAGGCAGTAACCCGCTGCTGACTTTAGCCCTAGAATCCCAGAATACCTTCGCTTTGCTCTGTTTTGGCTTTACTGCTTCCCTTGCCGCTCCTTTTTTCGAGGAAATTGTCTTTCGCGGCTTTTTACTAGCTTCTTTGACTCGTTATCTGCCTGTTTGGGGTGCGATTGCGCTTAGTAGTTTGATTTTTGCTCTTGCTCACCAAAATTTGTCAGAAGTGCTGCCTTTAACCGTACTAGGTTGTGTTCTTGGCTTTGTTTACACCCGCTCGAAAAATTTATTATCCTCGATGTTGGTTCATAGTCTCTGGAATGGTGGCACCCTGTTAAGTTTATTTTTATTGGGCAGCGGTGCGGGTTAGGTGAGGCAAAAAGTCTCTTAGTCTAGAGATAAGTAATCGTCCCCTGTCAACCCTTGCACTTAATTAGATAACCACATCGTTGCTCACCTTGATTGATCCAGTGAGTCCGTTCGATCGTACAATCGGGAAGCAGTAGCGCAAACATTTCTAATTCATGGCCACAGATACTGGGATAGGAACCAGCCACCTCCGCAATAGCGCAATGATGCTCGGCTAGGACATAACTATTTTCTGCTTCCAGTGCCACTAATTCTGCCATGTAACCCTCCTCTTGGCGAATTTCCAGCAATTTTCTCATTCTTTCCCCTAAAGACCCCTTGCCGAGGCGCAATTGATATTCTGCCGCTTTGCGTTGCCACTGTTTTTTGAGAATTTCCCCCACCTGTTGCTCTCCCACCGTCTCCACGAGAGTATTGAGGAAAGAAACAGCGAAATTATCGTAATTATGGGGAAAACGGCCACGACCTTGACGACTGAGGCGATAAATGTGCTGGGGTCGTCCTATCTTATTTTGTACCGCAAAATATTCGATCAGTCCTTCCCCCTCCAAATCCTTAAGATGGCGGCGCGTCGCTTGCGGACTAATACTTAACTCCTCAGCCAAGTCTTGGGCGGTAGATTGACCGTTTTTGAGCAAATATTGCAGAATATCGTCTTTCGTCGAGGCGGGTTGAGTCGTGGTCATGATACCAAAAACAGAGGCTTTAGCGTACAATTGCTGAGGGTCAAGGAGCGGCCAATTACCCCTACAGAGTAACCTGAATAACAGAGGTTTATCAGCATCCTCTCAAATTTTCCCTGACTTTGACAACAGCTTTGTTGTTAATCTATTATATAATCAATTTAAACAACTTTCTTGTTGTTTAACTGCCTCCCGCGTAGAGAGAACACTAACCCCCATGAGTGCAACCACCGTTAAAAACCTCGTTAACCAACCCTACAAGTACGGTTTCATCACCGATATCGAATCGGAAACCATCCCTCGCGGTTTGAATGAGGAGATTATTCGCCTAATTTCGGCGAAAAAGAAGGAACCGGAATTCATGCTCGATTTTCGTCTCCGGGCCTACCATCAATGGCAAAAGATGACCGAACCCAGTTGGCCGCACGTTTCCTATCCTGCCATTGATTATCAAAATATTATCTACTACTCTGCACCTAAACAGAAAAAAGAAAAACTCAACAGTCTTGAAGAAGTTGACCCCACTTTAATCGAAACCTTTGAAAAATTAGGCATTCCCCTTTCTGAACAAAAACGCCTTTCTAACGTCGCCGTCGATGCTATCTTTGACAGCGTTTCTATCGCCACAACTTTTAAAGAAAAACTAGCAGAACAGGGGGTTATTTTCTGTTCTATTTCGGAAGCTTTACAGGAACATCCCGACTTAGTGCAGAAATATCTCGGCAGTGTGGTTCCCGTGGGTGATAATTATTTTGCCGCCCTTAATTCTGCCGTTTTTAGCGATGGTTCCTTTGTTTTTATCCCCAAAGGTGTCGTCTGTCCGATGGAATTGTCCACCTATTTTCGGATTAATAACGGTGAGACAGGACAATTTGAAAGAACTTTAATTGTCGCTGAAGAAGGGGCATCGGTAAGTTATTTAGAAGGTTGCACCGCTCCGATGTACGATAGTAATCAACTTCATGCCGCCGTCGTGGAATTAGTCGCCCTCGATAATGCGGATATTAAATATTCGACGGTGCAAAATTGGTACGCTGGCGATGCCAATGGGAAGGGAGGTATTTATAATTTCGTCACTAAAAGGGGTCTGTGTAAAGGAGTTAATTCTAAAATTTCTTGGACGCAGGTGGAAACCGGTTCAGCGATTACTTGGAAGTATCCCAGTTGTGTCTTAGTTGGCGATAATTCCGTCGGGGAATTCTACTCAATTGCCCTAACTAATAACAAACAACAGGCCGATACAGGTACGAAAATGATTCACATTGGCCGCAACACCAAAAGTACGATTATTTCTAAGGGAATTTCTGCGGGTAATTCCCAAAATAGTTATCGCGGGTTAGTGAAAATGGGACCGAAAGCCAAGGGAGCAAGAAATTACTCCCAGTGTGATTCTATGCTGATTGGAGATAATGCCGAAGCTAACACTTTTCCCTATATTCAGGTGGATAACAACAGTGCTAAAGTAGAACACGAAGCTTCCACTTCTAAAATCGGTGAAGACCAATTATTCTACTTCGCACAACGGGGTATTTCCGAGGAAGATGCTGTCTCTATGTTAGTCAGTGGTTTCTGTAAGGATGTCCTCAGTAAATTACCGATGGAATTCGCCGCCGAAGCTGATAAACTCCTCAGTCTCAAGCTAGAAGGAACCGTCGGATAACCGGTAAAGTAGGGTGGGTTAGGCGATAGCCGTAACCCACCAAAAGCTAAGTTAGGTGATAGCCGTAACCCACCAAAAGCTAAGTTAGGCGATAGCCGTAACCCACCAAAAGCTAAGACAATTTATCCATCAATTGATGATTCGCCGTCAACCCCAAAAACTAATATTTTTGTTCTAGAAAAACATCCCATGAGTGAAGTAATTTTATCGGTAAAAAATCTGACTGCTAGTATTGATGGAAACCAGATTCTTAAAGGAGTTAACCTCGAAATTAAAGCAGGGGAAACCCACGCAATTATGGGACGCAATGGCTCAGGAAAAAGCACCTTTTCCAAAGTAATCGCCGGACATCCCGATTATGAATTAACTGGGGGAGAAATAATTTATAAAGGCGAAAACCTTTTAGATAAGGAACCCGATGAACGAGCGCTTATGGGTATCTTTCTCGCTTTCCAATATCCCCTCGAAATCCCCGGCGTTAGTAACCTAGATTTTCTTCGCGTTGCCTATAATGCCCGACAAAAATATTTAGGCTTGGAAGAATTAGATAGTTTTGACTTTGAGGAATTAGTCGAGAAAAAACTAGAAGTTGTCCAGATGAACCCTAGCTTTCTTGGCAGAAGTTTAAACGAAGGTTTCTCCGGTGGTGAGAAAAAACGTAATGAAATCCTCCAAATGGCTTTATTAGAACCCACTTTAGGAATTCTCGATGAAATTGACTCCGGTTTAGACATCGATGCTTTGCGAATTGTTGCCCAGGGAGTCAATCAATTAGCTACCCCCGATAACGCTTTTTTACTTATCACTCACTACCAGCGTCTGCTCAACTACATTGAACCCGATGTTATTCATGTTATGTACGATGGGCGCATTGTCACCAGTGGCGGTAAAGAATTAGCTCTCGAATTAGAAAGAACTGGCTACGATTTCCTTGACGAACAAGTATTAGCCGTTAAGTAATCTAGCTATCAGTTATCAGTTATCAGTTACCAGTTATCAGTTATCAGTTATCAGTTATCAGTTATCAGTTATCAGTTATCAGTTATCAGTTATCAGTTATCAGTTACCAGTTACCAGTTATCAGTTATCAGTTATCAGTTATCAGTTATCAGTTATCAGGAGATGGCTTTTATTTATTCTTCCTAAACCCTACACCCCACTACCCCACTACCCCACTACCCCACTACCCCACTACCCCACTACCCCACTACCCCACTACCCCACTACCCTACACCCCACACCCCACACCCCACATCCCCTCCTACCAATGACAGCCATAATCACGAAACCTGAACAATCAGGAGAATTATTGTTAAAATTGTCTCGCGAAACGGTTCCCACCATCGATAACGGTAAAATTCTCGAATTAAGAGAATCGGGAGCCAGTAAAGCTCAGGAATTAGCCATTCCGGGCAAAAAAGACGAAGAATGGCAATTCACCGATTTAAGTCAACTCTGGGCGATCGATTTTCGCGCCCCCCAAACCGTTACAATCGATAAAAATGCCCTAGCTGTTTTTTTACTGCCCGAAGCCAAAAACAGCCGTTTAGTCTTCGTTAACGGCATTTATCAGCCTGAATTGTCCGATATCTCCGCTTTACCCCCCGGTGTCAGCGTCAGCAATCTTGCCAATGCACAAAAAGATGTTCTTGTCAACTATCTAGGGAAAGAAAAAACCCCCGAATTTTTTACCGCACTCAACCAAGCTGGTTTAAGCGATGTCGCAGTAATTCACGTCACCGCTAACACCGTCGTCACAACTCCCATACATCTCTTATTTATCACCGTTGTGGAGGAAATTCCCCGCTTTTATCAGCCCCATAGCCTCATCGTGGCGGAAACGGGAGCCAGTGTCAATATTATCGAGAATTACGGAGCTTTAGCCGAATATTGCTCCGATTTACCTGTAAATTACTCTTATTTTACCAACGCTGTCACGGAAATTTACCTCGAAGCCAACGCCGAAGTCATCCATACCAGAGTACAACGGGAATCGGGAGATGGTTTTCACATCGGACGCACGATAATTGAACAAGGGCGCGATAGCCGTTACACTCTCAACGAGATAAATCTAGGCGCTAAACTCTACCGTCATAACCTCGATATCCTGCAAAAAGGAGAACAAACCGAGACAAATCTGCACGGATTAGCCATGATTACCGGACAACAAAACGCCGATACCCACAGCGCCATCTATCTCAACCATCCCCACGGTATCAGCAACCAACTGCATAAATGTATCGTTGATGGTAGCGCTCATGCCATCTTTAATGGTAAAGTGTTTGTTCCCAAACCTGCCCAATTAACCAACGCCTCCCAGTTAAATCGGAATTTGTTAATTTCTAACAAGGCACGAGTCAACACCAAACCGGAATTACAAATTACCGCCGATAACGTCAAATGTTCCCACGGGGCAACCATTAGCCAACTGGAAGCCGATGATTTATTCTATCTGCAAAGCCGGGGCTTAAGCGCCGACACCGCCCGCAGTTTGTTAATTGATGCTTTCTCGGCCGAGATTTTAGCTAAAATTCCTCTAGAATCCCTCCGCCAAAGATTGGGGCAATGTGTCGCCTGTCGCAGTGTGGAATAACTCTACCTGGGTGGGTGTCAACCTGCCCAAAGTACCCCTCTGACTCCTGACTAAAATGACAATTATCCAAGAAAAAACCCTCGCCCAAAAAGTCCGCGCCGATTTCCCTATCCTCCATCAAACCGTACACGATAAACCCCTTATCTATCTCGATAGTGCCGCCACTTCCCAAAAACCGATTCAAGTATTAGAAACCCTGCGAAACTATTACGAAAAAGATAACGCCAATGTGCATCGGGGGGCGCATACTTTAAGTGTCCGAGCAACGGAAGCCTACGAAGGAGCTAGAGATAAGGTGGCTAGGTTTATTAATGCCGCTTCTCGTCAGGAAATTGTCTATACTCGCAACGCCACGGAAGCGATTAATTTAGTCGCCTACAGTTGGGCGTTAAATACCCTGAAAGCAGGGGATGAAATTATTCTCTCGGTGATGGAACACCACAGTAATTTAATCCCCTGGCAAATTGTCTCCCAAAAGACGGGGGCAGTGATTAAATATGTGCCATTAACCAGCGAAGAAAGCTTTGATTTAGAACAATATAAATCTTTGTTATCTGACAAAACTAAATTAGTTGCTGTCCTTCATGTTTCTAATACATTAGGCTGTATTAATCCCGTTGCCGAAATAGTCAGCCTTGCCCATCAAGTCGGGGCGAAAGCATTAATTGATGCCTGTCAAAGTGTCCCCCATTTAGCCATTGATGTGCAGGCCATAGATTGTGATTGGTTGGTGGCTAGTGGTCATAAAATGTGCGCCCCCACCGGCATTGGATTTTTGTACGGCAAAGAGGCTATTTTAGAGGCAATGCCGCCCTTTTTTGGTGGTGGCGAAATGATTGCAGAAGTCTATTTAGACCATTTTACCTGTGCGGAACTGCCCCACAAATTTGAAGCTGGAACCCCCGCTATCGGCGAAGCGATTGCCCTCGGTGCTGCAGTAGAATATTTAATGGGTTTAGGTATGGATAATATTCATGCCTACGAAGAAGAGTTAACCGCCTATTTGTTCAAAAAATTAGGAGAAATTGAGGGTTTAAGAATTTACGGGCCATCACCTAGTTTAACGGGCCAGGGTCGGGCTAGTTTAGCCGCCTTTAATGTGGAAGGGATTCATGCTAGTGATTTAGCTACTTTATTAGACCACGAAGGAATCGCTATTCGTTCTGGTCATCACTGTACCCAACCTCTACACCGCCTTTTTGATGCTTCCGGCAGCGCGCGGGCAAGTCTATATTTTTATAATACCCGCGAAGAAATTGATAGCTTTATTGTCGCCCTACAGGAAACTATCGATTTCTTTGCCAATTGTTTTTCTTAGGGGTATCTCTAGCCCCTTTTCCTGTTCTTAAAGAGTGAAGGAAGTTACCTATTATTATCAAGGAATTTGTCCCGAAACGGGCGAGTTATTGCGCTTGCCCCGTACTCTTTTGGCTGAAAAAATCGCCCAAGATTTGATGACAACTATCACCAATCCTGAAGGTAAAATGTATGGAATTTTATTAGGAGAAAATGCCGCTGGCGAAATAGAAATTTTAAAAGCTTTTTCTGGACAGGGAGAAGCTACTGGCTGGGTTCCGTCCCTAGTGGGGAGAGAAAAAATTATGCTGGAAGAAAAGCGCGTTTTGCAACTTTTAGAAACAATTAAACAGGAAATTATCACCCTGCAATCAATCCCAGAACATAATTTATATCGACTCAATCAAGCAAATTTTGAGCGCAAAATCCAAGCTTTACAGCAACAACATCAAAACAATAAACAGGAAAGAGATAGATTAAGAAATTTAGGAGATTTAAACTCAGAAGAATTAGAAAAGTTAAATAATCTCAGTCGTCAGGAAAAAAGAGCAAGAAAGCAATTAAAACAGGAACAAAAACAAGTTTTAGAACCCTTAATTGAGAAAATAAACTTAGCCAATCAGAGAATTATTGAACTTAAGCAACAGCGTAGGAACCTCTCCAAACAGTTACAGGAATTGCTGTATCAATCCTACTGTTTAAATAACTTTTCTGGACAATCTCTCTCCTTGGCTAAATTGATGGGTAGTAATTTGTTACCGACGGGAACAGGGGAATGTTGCGCCCCAAAATTATTAAATTATGCCGCCATGAAAGGATTAAAACCCATCGCCATGGCCGAATTTTGGTGGGGAGAATCGAATCGAGATAGAAAACAGGGAGAATTTTATGGCGCTTGTCAAGAAAGATGTCAACCTCTCATGGGTTTTTTACTCTCTGGTTTACGTTCATCCCTAGAAATTATCTACGAAGATGAGGGAATAATTGCTATTAATAAACCCCCAGGATTATTATCGGTAACAGGACGTTATCAAGATAGTCAAGATGCTGTGGTTAATCGTTTTCGTCGTCAAGGGAAAAATCTCATTCCCGTTCATCGTTTAGATCGAGAAACTTCGGGTATATTATTACTAGCTAAAAGTTTAGATATTTATCGTTGTTTATCCCAACAATTTCAACGGCGAGAAGTGGAGAAAATCTATGAAGCTATATTATCAGAAATTATTGAGCGAGAATCAGGTATAATTGACCTACCTCTCTGGGGAAATCCGCAAAATCGACCCTATCAAACTGTGGATTGGCAAAGGGGAAAAGCTAGTCAAACCTATTTTAAAGTTGTCGGTAAAGAAGGCAATTATTCTCGCCTCGAATTTATTCCCTACACGGGAAGAACCCATCAAATTCGTGTTCATAGTCAACAGGGATTAGGGATAGGAATTTTAGGCGATCGCTTGTATAATGGTAAGCAGTCCGACCGTTTATACCTACACGCTAAACAATTATCTTTTCGTCATCCTCAGACCGAAACTAAAATTGACCTAATCATTCCCACCCCCTTTTGAGAGCTATAATTGCTAACGGCCAAAAACTATCTATAATATAGCAATTCCCCTAGTTGTGAGGTACAGAGTCTTAGGTTTTGAGGAGTCAGGAGTCAGGAGTCAGGAGTCAGGAGTTAAGATTTTGGTGTACCTCATGAGATTGGGAAACGCTATAACCCGATTTACTAACATGGGTACAAGGTCAGCCAGAAAATAAATAGGGTTGGCTGAATATCAGTGCAATCCTTGCTAAAAAAGGTTTTTGGCACTTTTTTGGTTAAAAAAGTGCTAGAAATAAACGTTGAGAAATCGATCCGAGGGACTCAAAACCCTTAAACTTTTTCAGCTTGTCCGAGCGGGATTACCAGTGCCATAGTTGGGATTTTCTGTCTGAATGATTCTCATCGGAAACATAGAAAAAAAAGAACTTGATTCCTTGCTCACTCTACAATTTCAGAAGTTTAATAAATCTCAGATTATGACCTTCTAAAGTATTGTAAAGTTTCAATACAAATATAGTCATATATAGTCATTCATGGTAATATGTACAGACAAAACTATCAGACTATGCAAAAAAAACAGGAATAAGTTATCGAACGGCTTGGAGGTGGTGGAAACAAGGGAATTTAACAGGTTATCAATTGCCTTCTCGTACAATTATCATAACGGATGACAACCATTCAAAACCCGACGCTGAGTTAAAAGACAACGGATAATAATGTTAGTAGCAGAAAGACACATTATCAAGAAAGGACATAGATTTTGGGCTGAGATAGATAATTTATCTTGGCAGTCTAAAAATCTCTACAACTCAGCCAATTATTTAATCCGACAAAACTTCATTTATGGTCATGGCTATTTGACCTATAAT
>NZ_JADBVM010000208.1:0-3591 GCF_020244875.1 Microcystis sp. M44BS1 | reverse complement strand
GGTGATAGACTGATATTTCAGTAAGCCAGACAGGAACTAGAAAAATAGATTTATCCGAAAAGTCATAATCAAGCTAGAGCTTTAAAGCCTGATTCGAGCCAATTATTTTTATTAATAAATATTTTACACAATTCATACCGGGTAAGCAAGAGAGCTACGCCACTACTACCGAATCATTACCAAATCGGAAGTTGTCCCGTGCCATATCAGACTTAGGATGGCGTTCTTTTCGAGATATGCTATCAGCAAAGTCTGATAAATATGGGCGTGATTTTCGGATAATTTCCCGATGGGAGCCAACGTCTCAGCGATGTTCCTGTTGTGGGAATATCGGCGGTAAGAAAGCGTTAAATATCCGTGAGTGGGAATGTCTTTTCTGTGGGACTTTCCATGATCGAGACATCAATGCTGCGGTAAATATCAAGGTCGCCGGTGGGCAATCGGAGACTTTAAACGGACGGGTCGGAAAGCGTAAGACTTCTGTTAAAGAAGCAGCGTCCTGTGGAGCGTTAACCCCATTGACGCGACCATTCTAAAAAGGTGGCGTGGTGAGGAATCACCGTCCGTTTAAGGTGGTGAGGATGTCAACGGTTAGAAAGAGCGCATTTTCCCCGCGACCAACCCCATTCTTCCACTCCTACGGAAATTTGCGAACCAGGACGGACATCTCCTTTCGATAAATCTATCAGAGTCACACTGACTGCGGCGAATAGACTGCCACGATAAATCGGTTGTCCTTTGTTGTTAGTATTTTTAAAACTAAGGCTAGAAACTTGGGGGGGTTGACCGGAACGCGTCCAGCGAATGCGTTCAAAACGTCCATTGAGAAATTCTGCCGAATAGGACCAACCGTTATTCATGCGGCCTTGACAAAAAAGCTGTTGTGTGGCTACAGTAGCAGGAATATTGACAGATAAACTCAGAAGGCTGAATGTACCGAGAGCGATCGGCAAAAATTTCATAAAAGTTGGCACTATAGGGTCAAATAATCCCATTATAAGTTTTTAGATCGCAAATTTAACTATCGCGGCCGCGGTAAGTTCTGGTTTTTCGAGGTGGGGAACATGACCACAGCGAGGAATCCAGACCAGTTGATTATTAGGTAAAGCCTGCTGAAATTTCTTCGCGTCTTTTGTGCCTAAGATTTGATCGTTTTCTCCCCAAATAATCAGAGTTTCTCGGTTTATTTGGCTTAATTTCGGTAAAAATGCCCCATAACCACCACTTTTGGTAAAGGAGATTAAAGCCTCACTCCAGTGGGGACAATTTAAGTGCAGATTAGCACAGGTGCAAGCATCAACAGTGGCCAAAGTTTGATCGAAATAGGCAGTACGACTGATATTTTGACGCACGCGGGGATTGGCTAAAAAATTAGTTGCCCACTTATCGAGGGGAGAAAACATCAATTTACCCAAGACTGGGGGATTAGCTAGTCCTGCGCTGTCAATCAGGACTAATTTCGCCACTATTTCCGGGTAGGAGAGGGCAAAATCGAGGGCCACTGCACCCCCCATGGAAGCACCGACTAAAATCAGCGGTTTGGCGATCGCAGTTTGCCAGAAATGGTAAAGATGGCTTTTAATAGTTTTCGGAGATACTTCTAAATCTGGCTCTCGCTCAGTAAAACCGAAGCCGAGTAGATCTATCGCCCAAGTTTCCCTATTTTGGGCGAGTAAGGGTAGTAAACGCCGAAATTCCAGCAGGGAACTATCAAAACCGTGCAGGAGGAGAAAAGGCGGTTGACCTTGCCCTTGTTGACTATAGGTAGTTAGAATCGATCGAGGATAGATGGGGCTATCGATGGCAATTTGTTGGATATTTTCGAGGAGAGCAAGGGAGGTATCTTCGCTCAATCCCTCGCTAACAGTGGGTAAAAAGTTAGGATAATTCACGGATGAGGGCGAAAGTTTTCTAGATTTTCCGAGCATCGGTGCTGATTTTAAGCTGTTGACTATCTAAATTACTCCTTAGGACTGTCTATGAGCAGGAGAGCGAGGAGAGAGAGTTCGAGCATTTGTACTAAAATACTCAATAGGCAGTTTAAATGCAGTACAGCTTAACTGATAGCTAAAGGTTATGTTAATAGCTAATTTCGAGGGTGACAGCAGCCCGCAGGGTTTGTTCCCCTCCGATAACCGGGCTACTGGCAGCATCGGCACTCCGAAAAACCGCTTCTGAGCGGGCTATTGGCACGGGATTACTGGTATTACCCACTTGGATAGAAACCGTTTCTTTCGGCAATAAACCGAGGGCCTGTAACACGATTGTGGCCTGTTCTCTAGCTTGTTCCGTGGCTTTGATGAGAGCGGTTCTTTGGGCAGCTGCGATCGCTGATTCCCCAGCAGTAAAACTGACCCCATCGATGCGTGTTGCCCCGACTTTCACCGCTTCATCGATTAAACTCCCCGCTTGGGCTATATCAATCTGAAAACTAATCAAATTAGCCCCGATATAACCGATTAAACGTCTTTGGTTGTTGCTGAAGTCGTAATTGGGCTGTAAACTAATGCCGGTGGTTTCCAATTTTTCCACTTGACGGGAACGGAGAAATTTAACCACCGCATCGCTACGATTGGCGGTTTCCTGCTGCACCTTACCCGCTTCTTTGCCTTGAACTTCTACCCCTAAGCGCACTATTGCTTTAGAAGTGGCGATATTTTCTATTCCTTCTCCCGTCACGGTAATTGTTCTCAATTCTCTTGGGTTTGCGTAACTAGGCATAACTAATCCAGTGTTGATGAGGATAAGGGACAGCAAAAAGGCCCAGCAAAATTTTTTGTAATTCATCAAAAATCTCTAGCGATCGATACTATATTTCGATTCTAGCCTTTTTTTTGGGCAATTGAGTGGAAGATTATCCCTTTTCCGTCACTTTCGGAATATTGGTGACTAAGCTCTGGGAACTTGAGAAGAGGCCTTTAAGCAATGAGTGTAAAGAACCACAGAGACACAAAGGACACAAAGACCGATCGCTATTATATAAGTAGGTAGGCGTTAAAAGTTATCAGACACCCCCCTTATCAAGGGGGGCAGGGGGGATCGAACCTAAAATCCATTTTTAACTTAATTATAACCAGCTACTTAAGTTAAACTTGTTACACAAAGAATAAGAGAGCCGATAAATTCTCAAAACTTGCTATGATCTAACAAGATTGTTAATGCACTTTCTCGGCTTAATTATCCCCTGCAATGACTCGCCAAATTCACGACCAATTTGCCAAGGAATATTTAGAGGAACTCTTAGGGTCTCTAGGAACGATTAAAAAGAGCAAGAAAGTAAAAAGTGAAGTCCAAGAAATCGATGTCTGGTTTGAACCAGCCAGTTCAGCATCAAGGACGGAATTACCCTTGGGTTTACTCGCTAAAATGGCGGCGACTTGCTGCTTATTTGAACCCTTCCGTAACCCCCCCTCGGAGGTAGAGATTCGCAGTTGCATCTCAAAGTTATACGCGGTTCATGGCGAAGTCTTAAGGAAGGCGAAAAGGACAAGCAAAACTCTAACAGAAGCTGAACTACCAGTTCTCTGGATTTTAACGCCTACTTTTTCAGCGAGAATGATTGAAGAAGTCGTGGGAATCCCCCCTTCATTC
>NZ_JADBVM010000207.1:0-6333 GCF_020244875.1 Microcystis sp. M44BS1 | reverse complement strand
TAATTAGAGGGAGATCATCTATTCGTTCTGACTGTGTTTGTGACGTAATTGCTCGACTCCTTGTTGGCCAACACTTGACTACACAAGGATTTTAACCTTTTTTGCCCACCTTACCCCTTCAATTTAAGCGAACGGTGAGTCATTAGCATTCATACCTTGATTAAGCAACGCCGGGGTTTTTTCGTTGAGTTGGCTGGCTCTTATCTTCGGTCGGCCTTTGAGCTTTTTCTGTTCTCTGAGTTGGGCTTCCAGTTGGGTGGTTCGTTCTTGCTGCTTTTTTAGCTGTTGAGAGAGTTGGTCAATGATGGCTTGTTGTTGTTGGAGTTGCTCAGTCAGGCTCCTCAGGAGGTTTTGTCAGCTATCTACTTCTTGGCGGAGGGCTTTCTCAATTTTCCTTTGGCTCTCTGTGGCAATCCTCCTATCTGTGTTAAACCAGATTTTCTCCCTCATAGCAACCCCTACACGACCTTGATTTTTGTTCGCGACAGCTTCCAGCAGTTATTGAGAGGTTACATCAGTGGGAAGTGGGAAGTAGGGAACACAGAGCAAAAAGCTGACGGCTGACAGCTGATAGCTCTTTATTGCTAACCGGACTGACGATGATCTATTCTGGATACTGGACTGACTCGCGAATCCCCACCGCCAAAAAAGAATAATGTACTGCGATTACCTGGTTCAAATCCTCACCGCACGGGTTTACGATGTCGCCCAAGAAACCCCCTTGGAATTTGCCCCCAATCTCTCCCAACGCTTGCACAATCAGCTTTTACTCAAGCGCGAGGATATGCAGTCGGTTTTCTCTTTTAAACTGCGCGGTGCCTACAACAAAATGGCGCATTTGTCAAGGGATTTGTTACAAAAAGGTGTAATTGCTGCCTCGGCGGGAAATCATGCTCAGGGAGTCGCTTTGGGAGCGCGGCAATTGGGAACCCAAGCGATTATCGTTATGCCTGTCACCACTCCGCAAGTCAAAATCGACGCAGTAAAAGCCCGGGGTGGGATTGTCGTCCTGCACGGTGACACCTACGATGATGCCTACACCTACGCACGGCAGTTAGAAGCGGAAAAAGGCTTAACTTTTATCCATCCCTTCGATGATCCAGAGGTAATCGCTGGCCAGGGTACGATCGGTATGGAAATTTTACGACAATATCAGCAACCGATCGAGGCGATTTTTGTCGCTATTGGTGGCGGCGGGCTAATATCAGGTATTGCAGCCTATGTCAAGCGTTTACGTCCAGAAATTAAAATTATCGGGGTGGAACCTGTGGACTCAGACGCGATGAATCAATCCCTAAAAGCCGGTTATCGGGTGCGTTTGTCCCAGGTGGGATTATTTGCCGATGGGGTGGCGGTGCGGGAGGTGGGAGAGGAGACTTTTCGTCTCTGTCAGCAGTATGTGGATGAGATTATCCTCGTGGATACGGACGATATTTGTGCGGCGATTAAGGATGTTTTTCAAGATACACGCTCGATTTTAGAACCTGCGGGGGCGTTGGCGGTAGCAGGAGCGAAAGCTTATGTAGAAAGAGAGGGAATTGAGGATAAAACGCTCGTTGCTGTGGCTTGTGGGGCGAATATGAACTTTGATCGTCTGCGGTTTGTGGCAGAAAGGGCGGAATTAGGGGAACGGCGCGAGGCGTTGTATGCTGTGACTATTCCCGAACAACCGGGCAGTTTACGCCGTTTTTGCGAATGTGTCGGCAAACGCAATTTAACCGAATTTAGTTATCGCATTGCCGATGAAAAAGAAGCACATATTTTTGTCGGCGCCCAGATCGAAAATCGCAGCGATGCCAAGAAATTAGCCGAGAGTTTTGAAGCTTGCGGCTTTAAAACCCTCGATATTAGCGATGATGAATTGACTAAATTGCATCTGCGCCACATGGTGGGAGGGCGATCGCATTTAGCCGATCATGAATTATTTTATCGCTTCGAGTTTCCCGAACGACCGGGGGCTTTAATGAAATTTGTCGCTTCCATGAGTCCCCACTGGAATATCAGCGTTTTCCATTATCGCAATAACGGGGCCGATTATGGGCGCATCGTCGTGGGCATACAAGTCCCCCCCGATGAAATGAATCAATGGCAAGCTTTTCTCGATACTCTCGGCTATCGCTATTGGGATGAAAGTCAAAATCCGGCCTATCAGTTATTTTTAGGTTAAATCGCCATTTTCAGGAAGTTATCAGCAGATGAATCAAGATTTTCCCCATATTTCCGTTTTGAGTCAAGAATTAATCGCCGGCTTAAATATTCAACCCGGGGGGCATTATCTTGATCTTACCCTAGGGGGTGGTGGACACAGCCGCTTGCTTTTAGAAGCCCATCCCGAAACGAAAGTAACCGCCATCGATCGCGATCAAAGCGCCCTAGAAGCCGCTAAAATTAGTCTTGCCCCCTATCTAGATAGCCGTTTAACCCTCTGGTGGGGGAACTTCGCCGATTATAAGGGACAGAATAGCAGTTTTGATGGCATTATCGCCGATTTAGGAGTCAGTTCTCCCCAATTCGATCAGAGCGAGCGCGGCTTTAGTTTTCGCCACACGGCAGCCTTAGATATGCGGATGGATCGCTGTCAATCCCTGACGGCAGCCGATATTATTAATCATTGGCAGGAAAAAGAATTAGCCGATCTTTTTTATCAATACGGAGAAGAACGTTTATCTCGTCCTATTGCTCGCTCGATCGTCCAAAAACGTCCCTTTACTACCACCACTGAATTAGCGTCTGTCATCGCTAGTTCTGTACCCGCTAGTTACCGTTATGGACGTATTCATCCGGCAACGCGGGTTTTTCAGTCCCTACGCATCGCTGTTAATCAAGAATTAGATTCTCTGCAAAAATTGTTAAATCAAGCCCCCCACTGGCTAAAATCTGGGGGAATTATCGCTATGATCAGTTTTCATAGTCTAGAAGATCGTCTGATCAAGTATGGCTTTCGCGAAGATCATTCCTTGAAAATTATCACGAAAAAGCCGATTATTCCCAGCCGAGAAGAACAAGCTAAAAATCCTCGTTCTCGTTCGGCTAAACTAAGAATAGCCCAAAAGATCGAATCAGAGGTTATCTGATAGCAGTTATCTTAATGGTGAGGTACAAAGTCTCTGGTTTTGGGGAGTCGTTTGTCAATACCAAATTAGGGATTGCTGAATAAATGTGAAATGTAGGCAAGGTAAGGGTTTTGTGGCTTTTCTTCCGAAACAGGTGTAAGATTTTGAGAGAATCATGCTTCAAAACCTGGCATCTTGAGCGGCGATTGCGTCCTGTAGGGGCGAAGCATTCGGGCAATAACCTATCGGTGAAACCGTAGATTTTCTATCCGAATGCTTCGCCCGTACTTTTTGCCGCAAACCCAAATTAGGTTACACTTCATCTTGATGAGAAAGGCTGTGGTAAAGTAAAAACCAAGAAAGAAAGCCAGTATTTATTCTTAAAAATCACTGACTAAAATAACGCAATCCCTTTACCAATCTTTCCACTGCCGCTAAAGCTGTTTCTGGAGATAAAGAACCGTAGGCAAGACGCAAATAACAGCCTTCTGTTATCCCAAAAGTTGAACCGGGTAACACCGCCACCCGCTGCTGCTCAATTAAACTTTTAACTAACTGAAAATCATTCTTGTCTGTGGTAATTTTCAGGAAGAAATAAAAAGCCCCTTCCGCAGTGGCAACATCACAAATATCCCTAATCGATTCTAGAGCATTCAGGCAAATTTCTCTAACTTGACTGATGGTTTTTAACTGTTCTAAAGGATAGCTTTTACCCACCTGCAACGCTCCTAGGGCCGCGTATTGCGAAACCACCGGCGGACAGATTAAAATAGTATCCTGAATCTTATTAATCGCCTCAGATAAATGTTCCGGTACTACCATATAACCAATGCGCCAACTGGCAAAACCGTAGGCTTTTGAGAGACTAAATAAGGAAATAGTCCAGGATTCACTACCAACAATTGCCGCCGGAGAAAAGTGACGGGCATGGTTATAGGTAAAATACTCATAAGCCTCATCGTGAATGTGATAGATGCCCTTTTTTTGACAAATTCGATTGACTTCTCTTAGGGTATTTTCTGGATAAACTACTCCGGTGGGGTTATTAGGAGAAATCGTTACCACTGCCTTAGTTTTTTCCGTGATTGCCTCTTCAATGGCAGCCGGACACAATTGATAATTTTTGTCTGTGGCGACCAAAATTACTTGACAATTAGCCATTTTTATGGCCATTTCATGATTGAAATAAAAGGGAGTGTTGAGAATAATTTCATCCCCCGGGGAAGTAATGGCTAAAATGGCATTCATAAAAGCCATATTACTGCCCGCCGTCACAAAAATTGCCTGCTTATCGCTGATTTCTACCCGATTATCTTCGGCTAGTTTTTGCCGAATTACTGTTAATAAGGGGGGAATTCCCGCCACAGATTGATATTGATGATTTTTGGGATTAGCTAAGAATAAAGATAGAGATTCGATCGCCTGCTGGGGTGGATCATAGGAAACAACCCCTTGACCTAGGGAAATAGTGCCGGGGTTCGCTTTAATTAATTGACCGACCACGGGAATGATCGGTGTTTGTACCCCGTCCATGCGGGAGAGAAGGTTTTTCATTAAACTAATCAATGGAGCCGAGCAGAGTCGAACTGCTGTCCAAATTAGGTATTGACTGTCCGCTCATTCACAGGTTTAGTTTCGATTACCCTCGAAACGGGGACTGTCACTTATCCCGGACAGTGGGATGCTCTAGTTAAAGCTTAGACGGTTAACTAACTAGAGAAAGTTAAACGTGGCATCCGTTGGGGGTTTATCCATAGTCCTTAACGGAGTCAAACTATGAATGCTCGAGTCGATTAGAGACTATTAGGCAGCTACAGGAGCGGCTTTACGAGCGAAAGGAACGATGTTGTTCGCATTTACTTT
Organism: Microcystis sp. M44BS1; assembly: GCF_020244875.1. NCBI lineage: Bacteria > Bacillati > Cyanobacteriota > Cyanophyceae > Chroococcales > Microcystaceae > Microcystis > Microcystis sp. M44BS1. The sequence continues at coordinate 1,417 of NZ_JADBVM010000207.1, read as the reverse complement.
TTGTTTGAGCCTTTGATTTACGAGAGGAGACTCACTCTCGACCTGTATCACGGGGGAGCTTTCGCTAACCTGTCGAAACCGTTGCGGCCCCTTGTGCTTACATTCTGATTATAGCACATTTTTTGATTAAGCTAATTGCGGCTCAATTGAGGATTTTTCCGATCTTGCCAAGGGTTAGAGCCGGGCTAGATTGGTAAAAAAGGGTTTTTATCGCTGATTTTTGGGAAAGTTATCCTATATTTGCGATCCAGCTGCCATGGTTGATGCCGAAGTTGCCTCAACTCTGAACATTTTCTGAAGATGCCCTGGCGTGGACGAGAGTGTAATTAATCCGTAAAGCTTCTACACGGGCGAAATGTTGAATATTACCCGTAACCAGTTCTAGATTAGATTGAATCGCCGTGGATGCGATCTGTAAATCGGCATGGGCGAGAATATTTCCCTGTTGTTCTAGTTGCGCTTGAATTTCTCCGTAAATTTTCGCTGTCAAGCGATCGAATGGCAGGATCGTGAATTCGGGGATAATTCTCGTTTCGATTTTTTCCAGAAAATGATTGCGCTTGGGGGAACGGAACGCACCTTTATATAGTTCGGCGATCGTGATACTGCTAGTATATTGATTTTCTCGATCGAGCGATCGTAACCATTGCAGATAGTCCAGTAGCGGGCGCTTGCGTAACATCTCTGAAATAGCATCGGTATCAAAGAGATAAGCCATCAGGTTCTCTCGTCCAAGATATTATCCAGTTCTTCGGCTAATTCTTCTGAATCTTCCCAATTTTCGCTTAAATTCGCTAACCCTCCCCTCTGACGAGCGCTTCTCAGTCGTTGCAATTGTCGGATATCTTCGTAACTCACTAGGGCAGCCACGGGTTTGCCGTAGCGGGTGATGACAACGTAGCCCTCTTGGAGAGCAAGATCGATCGATTCGGAAAGACGCGCTTTCACTTCGGCTGTCGAGAGGATTTTTGTCATTGATCTTAAGTTGGACATCTTGACCATAATAATTCTAGTATATCGATTTCCACTCATACCAGAGTCGATTCAAGGTTGATGCGCGATCGGCGGCGTTGTCAAGTTTGAAGATGATTGCGTATCGGAGCAGCATTGAAAACGCTTTGAGAGCAGGGCTTTCCTTGTGTCGCCATTCATTCTTCATCGGAAATTTTGGGTCTGAAACCCCGCCGTTCTAGGTTGGCTTTACGTTAGAATTAAAAGGCCAGTCTCGAAAACCAAGTGGACGGCGCAGCACCGTTCGGCTGAGCTCACGGCCGAAGCCTGGAAAACTCGGCTTAGGGGGTTCCGACCAGAAAAGCTTGGCCGGGTAAAAAGTCGCGCGCAACAAGTACAAGAAGCTATAGGCGGTCAACGTACCGTGGGACACACGGAATCGGGCTTCTGAAATGGGGCGAAAGTC
>NZ_JADBVM010000206.1:0-11740 GCF_020244875.1 Microcystis sp. M44BS1 | reverse complement strand
TCCCTGCTATTAAACTATAGGTAAAGGTATTCCCAGTATCGGGGTCTGTGCTGGAAAATGTTCCAATTACTGTATTGGGGGGAACATTTTCATTTACTGTGGTCGCACTTAAGACTAAATCTGTGGGTGTTTCATTGACATCATTGACTAATGCCAGTGAATTACCAATACCAGTAAAACTGGAGGCGGTAGAAGAAAAGGTAACATTGAGGTTAGTGCCATCAAAGTCACTTAGGGTTGTAAAAGTAAGCGAGCCTAAACTTAGCGGTAGGGTTGTATTTGGCCATTGACCAAAAAAATCGGCGTAGCGCCAGTTGACGCTTTGATTGGTCTCGGGGTCGTTATCATTGCCGACTTCGTTTGACGCATTAACTGATCCAAATAGGGATTGGGTAAACCCAACGTTGGCGCCGTCGAATTGTAGCTCTGTATTGTCAAAATGAATTCTAAAGCCAATACCGGTTAAAGTTGCGTCGGCGTTGTCTACGTTGTAGGTTACGTTGACAACAATTTGTTCACCGATTCCAAAACTGGTGTTGGGATTTTCTAGAGATAAGGTAATAATTTGACTAGCCATAATGTTTTCTTTTTATGTAAGGTTTAAAGGATGGTGAGGGTGTTTAGATAAGATTGAACTCCTGCTAAGTCCCTTGTCGCGTCGGGAGACATCGCCCCGTCAATGAGGGTGTTGCCTTCAAAGCCCCCGAAGAGGTGGCGCATAGCGATAATCCCGTCGGAGAGAGCATCTACCACGCCGTTACCGTCAATGTCAAAGTAACCGCTCTCGATGCTGGTTTGGAGATAGGTGTTAATTTCGGTGAGGTTACGGGGGGCGTTGGTGGCAACAGCCCCATTGATTAGGTCATCCCCTTCAAAGCCACCAAATAGGTGACGGAGGAGGAGAACGCCATCGGATAAGGCATCATACTGACCGTTGCCGTCAATATCCAATCCCGTTAAGTCTGTATTAGGAATTTCCTGATTACCGAAGTTGAGATTTTCGAGAACTTGGCCGGCGCCGAGGGTGACGGTATGAACCAGGCTCACGGTGTTGACGGGCGCGTAGGGAGAGTCGCCAGCGCCGTCATTGCCTGTGTTGCCGGATTGAGAGCCTGGGGAACCGTCGCCAAGGGTCAGAATCGCTTCCCCGATAGCTAAGACATTGACGCGGGGGTAAGAACTGCCGGTGTTGACCACGTTATCGGCTTCGTTGTCGCCATCGATGATCAGATCGCTCGTTGTGTCTAGCAGGAATTTAAATTCGCTTAAGGTTAATTCTCGCCCTAAATAGGTTTGGGCAATCTGTTGAGAGAGGGTGGCGATCGCCGAAATGTAGGGGGTGGCTTGGGAGGTGCCGCCCATGCTGATGGTGCCGCCGGTCGCATTAGCGCCGGTGATTAAAATACCAGGGGCAAAGACGTCTAGGAGGGGATGACGTTGGGAGAAGGAGGCGATCGCGTCGGCAAAGGTGGCGTAATCGACCGCGCCGTTGCCAAAGGTACGGGAGCCAAAGTCATCGGCCCAGACGGCGCCGACGGAGATAACGTTGGGGTCGGCGGCGGGATAGGACAGTCCGGGAGTGCTATTAAAGGTGTAGAAACTGTTGCCAGCGGCGGCGGCGACGAGAATATTCTGGTTGGCGATCGCCGCTAATTCATCGCCAATGCCGTAGCGTCCGACTTCCGTTGTCCAGTTTTGACTGTCGCCGAGGGAGAGGTTAACGGAGGCGATGTTGTAGGTTCCCGCATTACTGTTGACCCATTGCAGGGCTTTTTCGAGGTGGGCAAAGGAGCCAGAACCGCTATCTTTAAAGACTTTGAGAACAATTAAGTTAGCATCAGGGGCGACAGAGGAAACAATGCTGGCCACATGGGAGCCGTGATTGTTTTTATCGCTGGCATTATTGTCATTATCGGCAAAGTCGTATTGATAAATAATTTTGTCGGCAATGCCGTTGTTGTCTAAATCCGGGCCAAAGAGGGGATGGTTAAGGTCAATGCCGGTGTCGATGATGACAGTGCTATAGCCTTGTCCGGTGATATTAGCGAAGCGAGAATCGGCCCAGAAGTCATTGAGGTTGAGCAGGCTGAGGGCGTTGCTGTTTAAAGCACTGGATAGGTCAATATTTGTGTTAGCGGTTGGAGAACTATTTAGTAAATTCGAGGGGGACTCGTCATCCACAATGGTGACCGTCGCTAGGCTCTGATTCCCAATCACTGCCCCGTTAGTGGCATTGGTTAATTGGAGCGTAAAGTATTCGTCGCCCTCAACTTTAGCGTCGTTACGAATCCGAATCGTATTGGGCGTATTGAGGAGGGCGTTTTGGACGGTAATGACTTTACTGAGTTCGTTTGCCGCAAAGGTAACTGTAATCGGCGCGTGATTGAAGTCATTATTGACAGAACTAGCGGCGCAACCGCATCCCGTCGCCGTTCCATCGGCAAAGGTCAGGGTAGCGGACACTGTCCCTGCCAGGTTGCCGCTACGGCTGACAACAATCTCGGCGAGGGCAGTCCCGTCCTCGGCAACCAGATAATTAGCGGCGCTGAAGTTGAGTTCCGTTGGTCCGTCGGTGAAAGGAACAATGAAATCTAAGGTGGGAATGGCTAAAGAAACGCTAGAGCCGGTGGTACTGACGCTGAAAATAGGATAGGTTTGTTGCCAACCGTCCTGGACAATTTGGGCAACAGTATAGGTTCCTGGACGTAGATCATTAAAGGTGTAGTTACCGTTAACATCGGTTTGAGTGGAAGTTTCTCCCGTGTCAAGTTGCCCATTATTGTTAGCATCTAAATAGACAGTCCAAACCGACAAGCCTAGTTCAGTGGATTGTTTAACGCCATCACCATTGACATCGTTCCAGGTTTGACCAGTAATGCTTGCTAATTGATACAGACCGGCATCCCAAGAGAGATTTTCTCCTGCATTGACCGCAAAGTTAGCGGTTTTAGTGGTGGAAGGGTCAACATCGCTATCCAGTGTGTCGTCACTGCCTTGGTTTAATGGGCTGAGTAGATAGCCTTCAGGAGCGGTAAATTCGAGGTAATACTCACCCGAAGTGATGTTGTCGAAGTTATAGGAACCCGTTGCGTCGGTAGTCGCAGTGGCAATAAGCGTGTTGGCGTTGTCGTAAAGTTTGACTGTTACGTTGGCAATTCCTAATTCTCCGGGGTTTTGAATACCGTCGGCGTTAGCATCAAGCCAAACAAAGTCGCCGATAGTCCCCACTCCACCCGTGACTCGAATGGTGGCTTGGGCTGTGGTGGGAATTTCTTGGGTATTCCCAACATTATCGGTGGCGAGGGCATAGAATCGGTAGGTATGCCCCAGTTGTCCTTGGTAGATGGATTCGGTCAGGGTGCTATTGGTTAACCAAGGAGTATAGTCACCGCCGTTGTCAGAAACATAGATGGTGTAGTTAGCTAAAGCGGAACCAGTGTCGCTCCCCGTCCAACTCACGAGAATTTGGGGATTATCAGTCGTTTCTGGCAGGCTATTGATTTGGCTAGTGGGTTTGTCTGTGTCGAGGGTGTTGAAAATGGGCGGGGTTTTGATGGGTTCTTCGGTGTCGAAAATGATTTCGGCTTCAGCGTCAATGACATCCCCCGTCTTTGCGGTAGATTTAGGTCGGATGCTATAGGTCACAAAACCTTCGCCACGCCCGTTTTCGTCATTGGTGGGTAGGAATCCCTGTTGTGCGTCTAGAGGGGCTTCTCCTGTGGTGGGATCAACGGTGCTGATGCGCCAGGTCGCAATGCCTGTGAGGGTATCAATGGTGGCGGCAATATCTACATAGAAACCCTGGGTTTCAGTTAAGTCAATGCGGGTGCTATGGAAGGCTCGATTACCTTCTAATTCATAGACAGCACCACTCCAACCATAATCATCAACCCGGAAGGTACGCCAATCGAGGTCGGCATCAAGTTGTTGGGTGATGAATACCTCTTGAGCGGGGGCAGTGGCAGTGGCGACATTTTCAAAGCGAATGGTATAGCGGAGGGGTTCATCAGTGTCGATCCAACGATCTTCGCCAAAGCCTTCGGGACCCAGGATGTCATTGGGATCACTGGGTTGAACGGGACGAGGTTTGTACGGGGGATCATCGTTGTCATCATCATCGTCGTCGTCATCATCGTCATCATCACATTCAGGATCTCCTTCCTTACATTCACAAAGCTCCTCATCTATTGGGATTAGTCCACTGATAATACTTCCTTGGCTAAATAGTTCAGCTTCCGATGTTGTCAAATCAGATGTAGTAGAGTGACTTGTTGAAGTTAACGCTAGGTTAGGACTAAATAGAACTGGTGTTAGCCAAGTTTCATTGTAAACACTGTAAAATACACTCGTTTCCGTGATTGTTGGGTCGGGATTAATGTCTTGAGTCCAGAATAAAGCCGTTTGATCATCAAGTTTACTCAATTCTAAATTGCCTACTGCATTGGTCGTTAATATTGTTTGGGCATTTGTCCAGTTTTGACCATTCCAAAATGCACTTAAAATTGTTGATTGATTAGCAGTCTCATTATAATTAATCCAAGCAAGTACAACATCTCCATTTGCTGTTTTTCCTAGAGCCACATTACTGTCGCTGCCTACCCTAACATCTACAGATGTGGGAGAAGACCATTGACCATTGTGATACAGAGAGTAATAAATATCTTGGGCGCGATAAGCTGCTAAAAACTCCTCCTGAGTTAGATTGGCAGTAATATTACTTGATTGTGCTTTTGACCAAACCAGCAACAACTGGTTTTCATCATCGTTAATAATAGCAATATCATCGTTAAACCCAATACTATGAGGAATTTCAATTGGGTTACTCCATTGACTACCATCAAATTGTGCAACAACTACCTGATTCCCGACTTGATTACTGTTGGGATCAACAGTCTTAGTCCAAGCCATCACAATTTGACCATCAGCATTTTGTGTAATTGCAGATTGACCATCTGCATATAAATCACTACCAACATTGGCAAGTACACTGTTATTGCCGTAAATATTGCTTGTACCAATTACTCGTTCGGGTTGATATGCAAATTCTATCCTCACGCCTTCCGGGATATCGGTACTGCTGGGGCTAATAGCATTAAGGGTGGTAAATTCTGAATCAAAAGTTGCCAAACTAGATGAAGTGAGTAGATCAGCCGATAACTCAAATGACCAGTTATGTCCACTAGCATAAATGATTTCAAGTTTAATGCCACCTTTTGTCTCCTTATGGCGAAAGTTGGGAACCACATCAAAGTCAGAGTTGATATAACCAGATGCTTTTAATTGAGCATCACTGGCGTAGCCAAACTGCACATATGGGCCAAAACCAACTTTCAGTGAGGCTTCTCCTATGCTATCTGGCAGCAGAAAGCTAGGAAATGGTTCTTCTCCAGTCCATCTTAATTGATTGAATTGAGCGCCAATATTAACATTAACTCCAGCTTCTATACTCCATCCACCAGGATTATCATTAACTACAGTTAGCCAAGCATCCAAAAATTGAGAAGCAATATATCCTCCAGGCCCAGCTAGTTTGAGAAGTTGAACAATGCCGTTTTTCCAATCGAATGACCCACCAACAGACCAGCTACCTGTGGCATTTTCAAAAATCCAATCACACTCTTCTTTATTTAACTTCCATAAAGCTTCTATCTGTCCACTGCCACTAATTGAGGAACGGAGTGAAGGCCCATCAAATGTAAATTGAGCGCCAATTTGTCCACTACCGGTAACTTGTTCACTACCAGCAGATAACCCCAATTGTCCAGAAAGATTACCCTGGAATTTGATCTTACCTGGTAGTTGCTTTGGTGTTTGGGGGAAACTCCACTGAAAAGCATAATTTAATCCAGCAGCTTGTGTGGAAATTTGCTCTGAGTTAGAGAAAAATTGACTTAAAGAACTCGCAGTAATATCAACGAAGTCATAGTACAGATCGGTGTCATCTTGAATTGTTTGATCTGATTTGAGATAGGTAAATAAAGCTTGACCCGTATTTGTCACAAATAAAGTAGGATTGGCATCACTGATACTATTATTAGTTAATGCAATTGGCTCAGACCATTCAAAACCCCCTTCATTTCGAGGACGACTAATGGCGTAGTAGATTTCTGCTTCATTCCCTGCTCCCTGTTGCCAAGTTGCTATTAAGCCGGGGCTATTACCATTGATGAGATAATCAGATGCTTCTAAATTAAAGTTGGTAACTGCTGCGTCTGTCAATTGAATTGCATTAACCCAATTAGTGCCATCAAAGTAAGAATGCCAGAGTTTACCGTCTCTATCCCAAAGAATATGGGTATTGCCGTCAGAGATAGCAAGAACAGCATTAGCATCATTAATATGGACAGGCTGATCATTGTTGTTGACGGCATAAATCGTGATGTTCTTAGTATCTTCATTATCAATAATGGTGTAACTAGGAGGCTGCCAATCAACGATGCCATCCCGATCCATATCAAAACTGCGATCGCCTAAAGCTAACTCATAGTCCCCAGACTCCACGGAAGAAATCGTGAAATCCCCCTGTTCATCGGTAATTGTTTTACCCACCAGACGACGATTATTTTCGCGTACTTGGTAAATACCAATCTCTACACCAGCTAGAGGATTAGCTGTTTCTGCATCTAGTAATTGACCCGATAGATTGGACGATGGCTGATACTCTGGATTAACTGCATACATTCGTGCAAATAAATCTTTTGCATCGTAAATTGGCTCATTCTCAGCAGATAGTTGAGATGACATATCATTGAGCATCTTCACATAGTCGCCATAAGTCTGAACACGAGGCACAATGTTACTCAAGAAGCTATCCCACTGAGCATCAGTTAATCCCTCTGGACGAATTGAGGCTTCAAAACTATTCCAATCAATAGCTGTGGTATTGTCTGCCGAGTAGGTACGAACCTGAAATTCAATGGGGGCAGTGTTGCTGTTAAAATACACAGGCAGAACATTGATATCCCCCGGTCGCAAAATACCCTGTGGGCCTTCGTTACTCACACCCAATAAATGCAATGGCGCATCAGAAGTCAGTCCCTTTAAAGTCGTTCCTACTTGGGTATTGGTAACACTTTCAATAATCAACAGAGGAGCAATTGTATCCGTATCTCCCGTATTGCCATAGTTAACATTGAAAGTATAATTGCGGTTCGGACGGACTTCCTCTGGCCCTGTAATATTGGAATCCAAGTCAAAACCACTCGCATCTTGAACCGTGATGACATCCTCTAACCGTGCAGTGCTATTACCCTGGTTTGCTTGAACGTCATACAGCCCCAAGGTTTCATTAAAGAGGTCGAAGGTCGCGTAGGCTAGAGTGGAATTTTCTAGATAGATATTCTCGGCGGTGATCAGACTACCATCAGCGGCCCGGAGTTGGAATGTCGTATCGGTAGAAAACCTTGCGCCACGAATTTCCAGGGTAGCTTCACCAAAATTACCAATTTTCCGACTCGCTACGTCAGTAATAGAGAAAGGAATCTCTTGGGCTAGAATTTCATAACTAGGACTTCCTGAAACCTGATCACCATAGCCCAGCACATAGTAGGTTCCCGTTTGTTCAATGGGAATTACAATTTCTGGATCGGTGTTAAAGGGTTGTGTCGTTGTCCAGTCAAACTGTCCCCGCGTTGGCATTGCGCCATAACGCACATACAATTCATTCAAAGATTGATTAGAGCTGCTATCTAACTTCAGACGAATCGCCTGACCAGCAGTGGCATTGAAACGATAGTAAACTGACTGCCCCTGGTCTAAATCCCCAGTATCGGGCGTTCCTAGCGTTAAAGCTTCTACGTCAAGGGCAATTTTCGCATTGGAGACACCTGTATTATTACCCTCATTGACTTCGGGAACTTGATTGCGAATATCGCTACGAACAAGGACATAGTAATCCCCTAAATTAACCCCCGGAACCACGCCATTAAGGGTTTCTGTATAACTTGCGCCGGTGGCCACATCCCCCGAACGATTCACCTGGCCAACTAGGACATCTCCAATATCCCACTGATTATCGGCAGAAAGATAGACGGCATCCGTCCAACTTCCGTAAGCAGTATCTGTCCCTTGGTTCTGTACAGTATAGTTAATACTGATATTTTGTCCGGGAATACCACTGCTAGGAGTAGCAATATTAGTAACTACTAAATCCGACGGTGGAGGAATAATAATTTCCGTCGAGAATCCGTCATAATTAACATTATTGATCTCTCCTAACCGTTCATAGACAGCATTCCAACCGCCGTCCGTCACCACGAAAGCGTAAAAACGTCCCCCTAAGCCTCGCGGTATGTTAAAAGATTGAGTTGCAGTATAACTATCTCCTGCATTTAATCCCCCCGTATGGTTGCGATAGCCTAAATAAACATCGCTGTTGCGATCAAATACTTGGTCACGGGATAGATAAACGGCATCATACCAACTTTGACCCGTATTGGCATCATTATTAACAACCGTCCAAGTTAAACTCAGAGATTGTCCGGCAATTCCCTGTTCCGGCGCATCGACAGAAGTAACGGCAAGATCAGCAGAAGGAGCGGGGGTAATCGGTAGGCTTCCGGTTCCTGAACCGCCTCCACTAATACTATCGCTGGCTAAAACGTTATTATTTTCAAATGCACCTTCAATAACGTTATTATTTCGGTCAGTTTGCACCAGAACATAGTAACTACCGTTCAAATTAACAGGAAGGGAGAAAGTACCCGTGGCACTATAACTTGCTGATGGTTCTAAGGCTCCTGAACGATAAACCGACCCTAAATTAATGTCATCACCGCTGACATTTTTATCTAAAGACAAATAAACTCGATCGTACCAATAATTGCTATTAGTACGTCCTACCCCCAAATTCGCCACCGTCCAATTGAGGGTCAGCGGCTGTCCGGGAGTTACAGTATTTGGCAGAGTAATGCTAGTAACTTGGAGATCGGGAGTATCACGAGAGATGGTGATGGGAAAAGCACTAGAGGCATTGTTCCCCTCATTGCTACCTTCATAAACGCTATTAGCCGAATCAGTGACGACGAATAGCTGATAATCGCCTTCGAGACTAAAAGGTAAATCAATGATTTCTGTCTGGCTATAGCTGGCATCCGGCGCTAAGAGTCCACTATGGCTAATGGTGGCCAGCGTGACATCATCCCCATCACCCAAAACATCATTGCCGGAAACCACTAGGCGATCGCTCCAACTGATTGCGATGGTATCGCCAGTCCCCTGATTTTTCACCGTCCACTGAATAACGATCTGTTTACCCGCTTCTCCAGAAGTAGGGATAACAGCATCAGTAACCACTAAATCCGCAGGTTGAGAGATAATCTGTACTTGATTGGTTCCTTGAATGACATTATTGGCATTGTCCAATTCAAAGACTTGATCGCTGTTATCAGTTACGCCGAAGACGTAGTAGGTGCCAGTTAAGGTATTGGGTAAAGCAAAGTTAGCCGTGCGATCATAACCATCACCTGGATAAAGAATGCCATACTGGCCGACACTACCCAAATTAATGTCCGTTGCCGTATTTAGTTGATTATCGCTGGAAAGATAGAAGGTATCGGTCCAATAATAATTCGGGGTTTCTGTGGCTCCAAAGTTAGTGACTCGATAACTGATGCTTAAATTGTTACCAGAACGAGCATTGTTCGGAATCGTTAAGGATTCAAACTCTAAATCTGGTGGTGGCGTTAGGGTAATGTTCGTTGCTGTGGTGTCGTAGCCACTATTGTTATTCTCAAAAACGTGCTCATAGACGTTGTTGTAAATGTCGCTTTGCACAAAGAAGAAGAAATCCCCGGCCACGGCAACAGGAAGATTCACTGTCCCTGAACCCGTGTAGTTTTCTTCCGCATTCAATGCGCCATTGTGATAGAAATTGCCCAGAAGATAATCTTGTTCGTCTAAGGTTTCATCCTCGGACATAAACACCCGATCCCACCAAGCGGTCTCTAAAGTGCGTCCTGTGCCAGCATTAGTGACAGTCCAACTCAGGTTCATTGGTTGTCCTGAGAAGGCTCCATTAGGAGCATTAACCGCCGTTACTTGTAAATCGGGAGGTGGAGTTAAATTAACATCTGTTGGCCCACCAGACCCCCAATTATCCCCTTCATTACCAACTTCGGTAACGTAGTTATAAACATCAGTTTGTACGAGGAAATAGTAATTGCCATCAATACCGCGAGGTAGGGTTACGGTTAAACTATTGTTGTAACTATCACCCGCATTTAAGTAACTGATGTTGGTCGCCTGCCCTAAATAGGTATCTGTGTTATCAAATTCTTGATCCAGCGATAGATATACTATGTCGTACCAGATGGGGGCATTCGTTGCGCCTGTTCCTGTATTAGTGATTGTCCATTGTACGACGGTTTCTTGACTGGAAAAAGCCGTCGATGGTGCAGTTACGCCGGTAACTTGTAGATTGGGAACCGGAGCCAGTTGTAGGGAAATCGAGCGATCATCTGTAGTAGTATTGTTCGATTCGTTCTGCGTTCCTTCAGCAATTTGTCCGTAATAATCTGTTGTTACAACCACTCGATAGTTACCGATTAGACTGAGGGGAACGCTGTAGGATTGAGTCCGATTTAAGGACGCTCCAGCAGCCAAACTACCTGAATATTCAAAAACTCCGACATACTGAGTGGAATTGGTGGCCGTATTAAGTAAATACACATAATCATACCAAGTTCCTTCTGCGGTTGCTGCTCCTTGGTTTTTGACAGTCCAATTGATCTCAATTGGTTGTCCAGATAGGGATTCAACTGGTGCGGTAATATCACTTACTACTAAGTCGGGAGCATTGAGATTAATGGCGACAGCACGAGTATTGTTAGTCTCGTTAGTTTCCCCTTGACCTCCCGACCCATCAGCGACAAATATTAGATAACGGTTTCCTGTCGCAAAGTTAGGAATGGTGATATTGCGAGTAATGCTGTAACTTGCACCGGCGGCTAATGGTGTTTGGGTGGAGATTAATTCTTGGGTGATGTAAGTGTCGGCATTAGCATCAAAAATAGCATCGTTGGAGAGGTAAATGCGATCATACCAATCCGTGGGAGCGGCGCTTGTCCCTTGGTTTTGTACTGTCCAAGAAACTTCAATACTCTTACCGACTGTTCCGGTTGCGGGTACGGAAGCATTAGAAACAATTAAATCGGGAGCGGTTAAAGTAATAGGAACCGCAGCCAGGTTATTATTTTCATTGATTTCCCCTTGATAATTGTCCCGGTCTGCAACAAATAATAAGTATTGATTGCCGGGGTTAAAACTAGGTAAGGCAACGTTCTTGCTTATGGTATAACTCGCTCCCGCAGCTAGGGGAGTTTGACTGGAGACCCATTCGGACGTAACTTGAACATCACCGCCATCTAAAGTTTGATTACTGGACAAATAAACTCGATCGTACCAATCCCTGGGAGCTTCTCCCGTACCGTTATTAGTGACAGTCCAAGTTAATTCAACTGTTTCCCCTAAAATGGCACTTGTCGGAGCATTAGTTGAGGTAACTTGGAGGTCAGACGCGGAAATGTTAATCGGTAGGGAATAGACATTATTATTTTCGTCTGTCTCCCCTTGATAATTATAGTTGTCAGCTTTGAAGAGTAAATAGCGATCGCCTGTTGCCGTACTAGGTAAAGTTACATTACGGGTAATGGTATAGCTTCCATCTGCTGCTAAGGGTGTTTGACTGGAAATATATTCCCCAGTGAGATATGTATCGCTACTGTCATAAATTTGGTCAGTA
>NZ_JADBVM010000205.1:0-23013 GCF_020244875.1 Microcystis sp. M44BS1 | reverse complement strand
CAACATCTCGACAACATAAAGGAGAAAAGGCTATTTGGCAACGTCGCTTTTGGGAGCATCAAGTTCGAGATGATCGAGATTTTGTTAATCATCTCGAATCCCGTGCATCATGGATTAGTAAACGCTCCGAAAGATTGGCAACACTCCAGTTTTCATCGTTATGTTGAAGAAGGAATTTATGATCAGATGTGGGGGGCTTCAGAAAGGCTGATCTTTGATAGTGATATTGGTATGGAATAAAATGTAGGTTGGGTTTCGTCGCATCAACCGACAAGATCAACTAAAATTTTTCAAAAATTCGGTAGGTTGGGTTAAGGAACGCAACCCAACAAATTAAAAGATAATGGTGTTAATTCGTTTTGGAAAGGGGATATTTTCTGTGTAGAAATGTTGGGTTTCCTTTCGTCAACCCAACCTACAAGATCGGCGATCGCACTTAACCTACAAGATCAGCGATCGCACTTGAATATTAAGTATTAAAACCTTAGAGTTCCCACTATACCAAACGCGGCATCAAATATGTTTCCTGCTGCATCGAAAGTGAACACACGACCCCATAGTGAAATTTCTTGTGCATCAGGATTTGCATTATTATAAGCCGCAGTTATCACTGAGCCAGTGCCCTCGCTAAATCCAACAGTTGTGTAACTACCATTAGAATATGTAACTTTGTAAGTCCTTCCAGCTTGCAATGTACCCATAGGATCTCCCAGACCTGTGTAACCAGAATCATCAAATTTGTTACCAACTTGGTCAAAAGTTACTGTAAACTCACTACCCGATTTAATAAGGTTTATAAAATGATCTGCTGATGTCTCACTTTTTTTAAGAGTTGGCATCGGTACAGGTGGCAGACCTTGAGGATATGAATGACCTATTTTTAAGGCATACACTGCTGGTGTTATTGCCTGAGTAACATCGTTAATTGCCAGTGAAGCGGCGGCTGCTACTATATCCAAATCGGCTTGATAACCATTTGAAGCTTTAACGATATCATTAGGCGTTGTTGGCGCAATAAAGTCGTAACGAGATGAGTTCTGGGAAATATAATTCATAAGATTTAGACCGTCAAGTATCGAGTTTCGCTGATTGGCGCAGATTGATAAGATATCTTTAGCGTGTTGTATATCGGCTAAATTCAGAGGAATTGGACCATTGGCAATAGCAATAGGAGCAAGCGTCACAGAGTAGGGAACTGCATTCTTCTCTGGATTATCCTGGAACGACTGAAGCCATTGTCCTAAAATCTTGTACAACTCCATAGGATCTTGAAGATCATTCGGTACAAGGTTGATGGGACCTCCTTCGTGGTAAAGGGAAATTCTAATTTCGCTTTGGGAGTCACGCATTAGCTTTTCAAATTTTGTTTTGATCTCCGCAGAAAACAGATTATAAGAGCCTCTGAGTTGTCCAGCAATCCTCTCCGATGTGTCGGAATTCGACGCATTGATCTGGATAACCCCAATAAAAAATCCGCCACGCTGTATTCCTCGCACAAACATATTGCCAAAGCGGCTTGAGAATTGATCTGGCTGGTTGACAATCTTTGCTGCATTGTCAGTCAGAGTCGGATCGTCGATTGATTCGATTGGAAGGGTTACAGTAGCAGTAACTGCCATAAAAAGGGAATTACTTTGAATTTTTGCTTCTTTGACGTAGTTAAAACGGGCTGAAGCACGGAATAATCCACATCCCCCAGTAGTTTCAGCATCAATACCCAGTTTGGTTGTTAGCTCAGATGTAGTATGAATGCGTGCGATCTCGATATTGGTTGTCGCCCCCCCAGCGTGAGTAACTCCTGAAATATCTCCATTAACAACCTTGCCCATTGGGCTTCCTGATGGAAAATCAACACCAATACCATGGTCATAGTTATCCATGTAGGGGACTTGCACTTGAATTAAAGCCATAAAGGCACCTCCAAAAATAAGCCGAAGAACTGTCAAGAATCACTGACCAGAATAGTAGCACGCTAGGATGTGTTAGCGTAACGCAGAATAATTACAAATTCGTCATGATTAAAAGCAAAAAAGCGCGTTAAGTAACTATTTTTTAAGTCAAGACGGCAATTAGCGATCGCCGCTCCTGATCAAAAAGCGATCACACCATGAGAAGAAAACCTGATCGCACTAAAGTCCAAAATAATCGCAAATCAGATAATTATTGTTAAGAAAACAATTTAGTCCGTTACATTTCATTAGCGTACCCTACACGATCACCGACTATACTAACCGGTTGCTTGTCGAGGGCAATTTCAAATAAAAATTCGGGGGCAAAGTCTGCTTTGTTTGGCCATTCTATTGTCCGACTAT
Source organism: Microcystis sp. M44BS1 (assembly GCF_020244875.1). Classification (NCBI taxonomy): domain Bacteria; kingdom Bacillati; phylum Cyanobacteriota; class Cyanophyceae; order Chroococcales; family Microcystaceae; genus Microcystis; species Microcystis sp. M44BS1. The sequence continues at coordinate 20,701 of NZ_JADBVM010000205.1, read as the reverse complement.
TTACATATACTTTTTGAAATAAGCTTTGATCTTTTAAGGGTTCAAAGATTTCTCCATACAATTCTTGTTCTAAATCTACAATCCCTTCTATTCCATTATTAAAAGTTAGCTTTAATTGATACTTATCCAGATATTCCACACAGATAACATGAAGAAATAGCTCCTTTTTAGGGAAGGGGATCGATTCTGTTAAGAGGTTTTCTTTGACGCGCATTTTCCCAGTTCTCCAATAGTTCAGATTGGTGTAGATCAAGCCACTCCCATATTAAATTTAGTCCTCTTTTGGGCATTTGACCACAAACTTCACCTGTGTGAATCATTATAACCGCTTCATAATCTTGATACTCGGCATGGATATGAGGCGGATTGTGATCGTTATAGTTCATGGTGATTTTTATTCCATAGAAGCTTGATAGAGTGGGCATGAGTAAGAATAGTAATCAAGGTTGCTTTCTAAAAGTTTGCCTTCTATTGTAAGCGATCGCCCCTCCTTCTCAAAAAACGATCGCCTCTTCTCATCCCCAAAAAGCGACCACACGATGAAAAGAGATTAATTTGTCTAAAAATTTGCTAGACTGGCGGCAATAACGGCTTATTTTAAAGGTGGTAAGTAAATGTGGTGGCAAAGTTCTCGATTAGACCGTATTGAAGCCAATATGGAGCGTATTGATGCAAGAATAGAACGTCTGGCGGAAATCAGTGAGGCAACGAATCGGCGTATTGATCGGTTTGTGGAAGCTACTGCTCAACAAATGGAAGACTCTAAGGCCCGTATTGACCAACTGCAAAAAGGGATGGAACAGCTTCAGCGTGCAGTTGGCTATTTTTTAAGTCAAGACGGCAGTTAGCGATCGCAATTCCCCCAAAAATGCTCTATACAGTGCTTAATGCTTTGATTTTCGCTATCTCTGTTTCTAAGTTGGGAAGTTTTTGATTATATTTTTGGGCTGTTTCTAACCATAAATCTTTTACCATCAGTAATTCTTGTAGGGTTTCTTCTAAGGTTTCACCCTGAGCCAAACAGCCAGATAGTGCTGGAATTTCAGCGACAAAACCGCCTTCTTCACAGGGATAAATAATAATTGGATAATTCATCTTTAGTTATCTCCGATAATTTCAAGGACTCGACGAATATAAACAGATTTTACTTTTTTATTATGAACAGGTATGACCAAAATAATATCATTTCTTTTAAAAATGTGATGGCTACCTGTAATTCGATCAAGGGAAAAGCCTTCTAATTCTAGCAGTTTACAAATATCGTTGAATCTTGCGTTATTAGGACTATTCTTGAAAGGAGAAAACTTTTAACAATACACTTGTTCTAACATAGCGGCAGTGAGAGATGTTTGTCCGTGATAATAGAGACGACGATTGAGACAACCGATCGATTTAACATAGGTAGATAGGGTTCCCAGATCGTGGGAAATAATTAAAATAGTCATCCACTCATTCAATTCTTGCAACAGGGAAAAAATACTAGCACGCATTTGGGGATCGACACTAGCAGTGGGTTCATCTAAAATCAAGAGACGGGGTTCTACTGCTAAAGCGCGAGCGATATAAACCCGTTGGCGCTGTCCCCCCGAAAGTTCAGCAATCGATCTTTTTTTCAACGCTAACATTCCCACACTATCTAAAGCTTTATCTACCCTTACCTCATCTTTTTTACTATAGCCTTGCCAGAGTTTTTTGCTGCTCAATCTCCCCATTTTTACCACCTCACCCACAGTAATGGGAAATGAGCGATCGCATTCAACAAACTGCGGCACATAACCGACTAATTCCCGACCTTTTTCGACACTTTGCCCCAAAATACTGACTTCTCCCCGCCAAGGTTTAATTAATCCCAGTAAAACCTTAAGCAGGGTAGTTTTCCCTCCTCCATTTGGTCCGATAATTCCTAGAAAATCCAGTTCTTGAATAGTTAAATTAATATCTTCGAGGATGGGTTCCTGTTCGTAGCCAGCCCAGAGATTACTAATGGTAATGATCGTTGACATATACAAGCAATTACTGATTTAAAACTGTGGCCATTTTTTGGGAAACTTGTCGCAGGTTTTCACTCCAATTTTCAGCAAAGGCACTGATAGGGATTACCTGTCCCCCAATTTCCCTAGCAATAGTTTCGGCACTTTTCTGACTAAATTCTGGTTGAGTAAAAATAACTTTAATATTCTCTTTTTTGGCCTGTTTGATTAGTTGACTTAACTGGGCAGCACTGGGTTCATTACCGTCGATTTCGATCGCAATCATCTCTAAACCGTAATCTTGGGCAAAATAGCCCCATTCAGGATGAAACACCAGAAACTTTTTGTTTTTAATCCCTGCCAAGTTTTGCCGAATTTCTTGATCTAATGCGTCTAACTCCTGACTGAATTTTTCCAAGTTAGCCCGATAGATAGCTTCCTGACCGGGATCGAGTTGTGCTAGGGTTTGATAAATAGTCTCTGCTTGTGCTTTGACTCGTTTTGGTGATAACCAAATATGGGGATCTAGGGTGTTTTTTCCGGCTTGATGTTTTTCTTCCTTGCTGTGATCATGATCATGATCTGCTGTCAAAGGGATTTTATCTACTCCTTGACTGGTATCGACGATTAACATCTGTTGGTTAACACTGTTTAAGCGATCTTTCCAGGCATCTTCTAAGGATACACCGATTTTAAAGTAGGCTTGCGATCGGGCTGTGGTTTTTAATTGTTCGGGTTTTGGTTCATAGGTGTGGGGATCTGTGCCGGGTTGAATCATGGCATTAACACTGACTCTATCACCGCCGATGCGTTTGACGAAATATTCCTGCGGTACGATACTCACTGTCACCTGTAAGGGTGTCTTTGCTTCCTTTTCCTTGACCGAGGGACCACTACAAGCTGTTAAGCTGGCTATAGTCATTGTTAAAGCGATCGCTGTTAACTGGAATTTTTTACCCATCGGAGTTAACTGAGTCTGATTATGATTCTCATCTTATCACAGTCGATGAGAATCGTTATCATTCTGAAAATATCTCTGTATAGATGTACTGACTTGGTTGGCAATTAAAAAATTTTCTCTTGCCAACCAACGCTTGACATGATATTATATAGATAATGGAAAATCCGTGCGCCTGCGACCCCCCTCTGGTCAAGTCAAATAAAGCCCAAAAAAATTAACCCCAAAAAGTAGTGGGTGAACTGAAAACTCACATCTGATAAGTAGGGAGGCACAATTATTTGTAGGATGGGTTAGCGGTAGCGTAACCCATGCGGGCGTTGGGTTTCATGCTTCAACCCAACCTACGATCATCTTGCTAAGACTGCATCGGAGTGCCAGAGTTGGGAGCAGGGAGAGGAAGCCTGAGCATTTGTACTAAAACTCCCAAGAGGCAGTGTAAATTCAGTAGAGCTTAACTAAAAACCGAGTGCCAATCACTAAAAAATGACTTTTGCCTCCGTTATTCGCAACATTGAAAAATCGCCCTTAACTGCTGAACTTATCCAAAAACTGGAGAAAAACGGCAATTTAACCCTAACCTGCCTTGCCCGCTTACCGAAAGGATTAATAAGCACAGCTTTCGCCCGTTGTCAAGGAAAAAATCTTTTAATTATCTGTGCCAATCTAGAAGAAGCGGCACGTTGGGCGGCACAATTAGAAGCGATGACGTGGAAAGGTGTTTTCTTTTATCCCACCTCGGAAGCTTGCCCCTACGAGACATTTAATCGGGAATCCGAGATGATTTGGGGACAGATGCAGGTATTATCGACAATCAGTCATCAAGATGCCGGAATTGCGATCGTTACCACCGAAAAGGCCCTGCAGCCCCATTTACCCCCTAGAGAGGTTTTCGAGCAATATAGCGATAATTTTGCGGTAGGAAGGGTTATAGAAGCCAAAAAGCTCGATCTAACCCTAGCTAGATTAGGATATGAAAGGGTTCCACTGGTAGAAACCGAAGGGCAATGGAGTCGTCGCGGCGATATCGTTGATATTTTCCCAGTTTCGGCCGAATTACCAGTCAGGTTAGAATTTTTCGGCGATGAATTGGAAAAATTGCGAGAATTTGACCCTGCTACCCAAAGATCGCTGGATTCTATCCCCAATCTGCTTCTTACTCCCACTAGCTTTGCGGCGATGATTGCCCCTTCTCTTCCCCCCACAGTGGCCGATTATCTGGGGGCCGAAGATCGAGAAAAATTAGCTAATGGCATTTATCCAGAGGGAATTGAGCGATTTTTAGGCTTGGCCTTCCCTCAACCTGCCTCTTTATTGGATTATCTCCCCGAAAATACTCTGATTGCCTTTGATGAACTGGAAAGCTGTCAAGCTAGAAGCGATCGCTGGATAGAATATATTGGGGAACGCTGGCAAGAGATAGAACCACCCTTACCGCAAATTCACCGTTCTTTTGGCGAATCTCTGCAAATATCGCTCAAATTTACCCATCTCTACCTCTCGGAAATAGACGATCACCTGTCCGAAAATAGCCTTAATCTCTCCAGTCGTCCGATTCCCACCAATCCGGGGCAGTTCGCCAAACTAGCGGAAATTTTACGGGGAAAAAGAGAGATTTATAGCGGTATTAAACTAAATAAGTATGCTACATGGTTAATATCTGCCCAACCCTCCCGCACAGTCTCGTTATTACAGGAACACGACTGTCCAGCCCAATTTATCCCCAATCCCCTCGATTTTGGCGCGATCGAGCGGTTAATAATTCAAAACACCGCTACAGCCCTAAAATACTCAGGATTAGCTGAATTAGAAGGTTTTATCCTCCCTACCTATCGCATAGTCGTCGTTAGCGATCGAGAGTTCTTCGGACAACATCTTTTAAATACTGCCGGTTACGTCCGCAAACGTCGGCAAGCAGCCTCGGTACAGGTGGATGTGAATAAACTCCGTCCCCTCGATTTTGTAGTACATAAACACCATGGCATCGGACAGTTTATCAAACTAGAAAAGCAGGAAAGCACAATTAGCGGAGTAGTGCAAGGTCGAGATTATCTAGTTATTAAGTATGCCGATGGATTATTGCGGGTTCCTGCCGATTCTGTTGATAATCTCTCCCGTTATCGTCATACAGGTAATCAAGAGCCAGAATTACATAAAATCTCTGGCAAAGCGTGGGAAGCGACGAAAGCTCGCGTCAGGAAGTCGGTTAAGAAGTTAGCGGTTGATTTAATCAATATTTACGCCCAACGCGCCCAAAAATCGGGTTTTGCCTATCCGATGGATAATCCCTGGCAGCGGGAGTTAGAGGATTCTTTTCCCTACCAACCCACTGCCGATCAATTAAAAGCGATACAGGATGTGAAACGGGATTTAGAAAGCGATCGCCCGATGGATCGTTTAGTCTGTGGGGATGTGGGTTTTGGCAAGACAGAAGTGGCGATTCGTGCTATTTTTAAAGCTGTCACCACGGGTCATAAACAGGTGGCTTTATTAGCACCAACAACGATTTTAACCCAACAACATTACCACACCCTAAAAGAACGTTTTGCTCCCTATCCCATTAATGTGGGTTTATTAAATCGTTTTCGCACCAATTCCGAGAAAAAAGATATCGTCCAGCGCTTGAAAACGGGGGAATTGGATATAGTAGTGGGGACGCAGTTGTTATTGAGTAAAGCGGTGGAGTTTAGAGATTTAGGGTTATTGGTAATTGATGAAGAACAGCGTTTTGGGGTCAATCAAAAGGAGAAAATTAAGGCTTTTAAGAGTAATATTGATGTATTAACTTTGAGTGCGACACCGATTCCCCGGACTCTTTATATGTCCCTTTCTGGGGTGCGAGAAATGAGTTTAATTACCACACCTCCCCCCTCTCGTCGTCCTATCCAAACCCACCTTTCTAGTTATAATTCTGATGCGATTAGAACGGCAATTCGCAATGAATTGGATCGGGGGGGACAGATTTTTTATGTAGTACCCAGAATCGAGGGAATTGAAGAAAAAGCGGCAGCAATTCAAGGGATGATTCCGGGTGCTAGAATTGCCATCGGCCATGGTCGTATGGATGAGGCCGAATTAGAGACCACCATGTTAGCTTTTAATAATGGGGAAGCGGATATCTTAGTCTGTACGACTATTGTGGAGTCGGGGTTAGATATTCCCAGAGTTAACACAATTATCATTGAAGATGCCCAAAAATTCGGTTTAGCGCAACTCTATCAACTACGAGGACGGGTGGGGCGATCGGGAGTACAAGCGCACGCTTGGTTACTTTATCCAGCTAAGGGAGAACTAACAGAAACCGCTCGGGAAAGATTAAAGGCAATTCAAGAATTTACCCAGTTAGGATCGGGGTATCAATTAGCAACTAGGGATCTGGAAATTCGCGGTGCGGGTAACTTATTGGGTGCGGAACAATCGGGACAAATGGAAGCGATCGGTTTTGATCTATATATGGAAATGTTACAGGAAGCTTTGCGGGAAATTCAAGGTCAAGAAATTCCCCAAGTGGAGGATACCCAAATCGATCTGAAATTGACGGCATTTATTCCTAATGATTATATATCCGATCCAGAACAGAAAATGGATGTCTATCGGGCGATCGCTACTGCCAATTCTCAGAAAACTTTAGGACAAATTGCCGCGGATTTAGTGGATAGATACGGGGCAATTCCTTCCCCAGTGGCACAATTATTTAAGGTAATTGAGTTAAAACATCTGGCTAAATCCCTCGGTTTTTCGCGCATTAAACCCGATGGAAAACAGCATATTATCCTAGAAACTCCCATGGAGGAACCAGCGTGGAAATTATTACAAGAACACCTACCCCAACATATACAATCACGCTTTGTTTATAGTCCCAAACAGGTGACGGTTAGGGGTTTAGGAACGCTAAAACCGCAACAGCAGTTAGATAGTTTATTGGAGTGGTTAGCTAAGTGTAAAGATGGTTTACCCACGAGGAATTAGACTAAATCCTGTTTGAAAAGTATAGGAGACTGGGTGATGGGGAGCAGTGGGAATTATAAATTAGGGTTTGCTGAATAAGTCCCCAGAGGGAATCTAGAAACCACACAGTTGGCAAAATGGTAGTTTCGTCGCTTAGTTTCTGAATTTTATCTGGCGATCGAAGAGCGAAAGTGCAAGGGTTTTGAGTCCCTCGGATCGATTTCTCAACGTTTTCCTAGTAAAGCGTTCACTGATATTTCGCCAACCCTACTTAGTTGATGATAGGTGGTGCGTTACGACGGATTGTTACCTTCAAGTCAAAGCAGCAATTTTTGCCGTCTAACGCACCCTACTTGTGACTATTTTAGCTAAAAAAGTGCCAAAACCGTTTCCTAGATGATAGGTGGTGCGTTACGACGGATTGTTACCTTCAAGTCAAAGCAGCAATTTTTGCCGTCTAACGCACCCTACTTTTGACTATTTTGGCTAAAAAAGTGCCAAAACCGTTTCCTAGTAAAGCGTTCACTGATATTTAGCCAACCCTACTTAGTTGATGATAGGTGGTGCGTTACGACGGATTGTTACCTTCAAGTCAAAGCAGCAATTTTTGCCGTCTAACGCACCCTACTTTTGACTATAAAAAGCACCTCGTAGATATGAGGTGCTTTGGGGACGGAGAGAGAGGGATTCGAACCCTCGTTAAAGTTACCCCTAAACAGCATTTCCAGTGCTGCGCCTTCAACCGCTCGGCCATCTCTCCAATTTAGGTCACGATCATCCATCCTACAGCAAATGCTGCCGATCTGTCAAATTATTTTTCTTTTTCCGACGATGACCGATCAGGTTACACTTCATCTGGACGGGAAACCCTGTCAGTTAAGCATACTCTAGATATTGATTTAAGATTGCGGCTGTAGCTAGACCGGTTTTTTGCCAACTAAACTCATTGGCTCGTTTTTTGCCTAGATAACTTAATTTTGACTGTAATTGTCGATCTTGAGCGATAATTTTTAGGGCATCGGCTATGGACTCGACTCGATAGGGATCGATTAAAATTGCCGCTGTTGCCGTGACTTCGGGCAAAGATGACAAATTTGAGGTAATGACGGGTGTACCGCAGGCCATAGCCTCTAAAACGGGCAATCCGAAGCCTTCCCAGAGACTGGGGAAGACTAAAGCAGTGGCTTGACTGATAACCTTGGGTAGGTGATCGTAGGGGATATAATCGAGAAATTTAATGCGATCGCTAACTGCTAATTCTCGCGCTTGTTGTTGTAAATTGGGGGTATAACGGCGATCAAAGCTGCCGGCAATCCAAAGATGATAATCGGTTAAATCTGGGGGCAGTTGGGCAAAAGCGGCGATTAAACGCGGTAAATTTTTATAGGGATTGGGACGACCGAGATAGAGAAAATAGGGATGTTCTGGCTTATTATCTTCCATAGGGCGAAAGTGATGATGATCATAGGCTAGGGGAATAGAAGTAATTTTATCGGCGGGAATTTGATAATATTCAGTGATATCTTTGGCCGTTGCCTGGGAGTTACAGATGATATGTTTTGCCTGTTGTAATACCTGCGGCACATAATAACGGAAATATTGGGTTAGGGGGGAAGTAAAACTGGGAAACCGCAGGGGAATTAAATCGTGGACCATGACGACAAAGCGACAATGAGAATTTATCGGCGCTTCCGGGAGGGGAGAAAAGAGTAAATTGGCCTTTAATTGTCGGTAAATTGACGGTAATTGCCACTGAGTCCAGAGTAAGCGTTTTAAATGACCTTTCGCTCCTCGATCGGGGCCGAGACCTTTGGGGATAGAATAACAGTTAAAGTCGGGATAACTATTAGCTGTTAGTAGGGTTGGTTCTAAATTTTTTAGGTAGGGTAAGAGGTTAAGAATGTAGGTACTGATTCCTGTGGGTTGGGGAAAAAGTACCGAGAGATTAATTAATAGGTTATGCTTTGTATTCACTAATTACCCTGTTGATATTTGCTGAGAATTTCTGAGATATATTGGTAGCCTTCCACCCCAAGAGATTTAATCAGGGAGGAACGTTCCTGACTGAAAGTCTGCTCAAAAGCTGCGATATTTTTACCGCGAATAACTGTTAATAGACTAGCAGCTTGTCGCCATTCCACTGCACCGATTTCGTGTAGCCAATACATTCCTAGAGAACCCATATAAATTGCCTGTTCAAAATTCTTGTCTTGATAGTAAGCTTCCCCTAAATAAGTTAGTAATAAACCTTGCAGATATACATCTCCGTAGTATTTGGCAGATTCTAATCCTTGCAGGAGAATATTAATCGCCTCTTGGGTTCTTTCAAGGACAAGATATGCTAAACCTAAACTGCTACAACAAAGGGATTTACTCTGCCAATCTTGGAGACTTTCCGCTAACTTTAATCCCTGTTTTAAATACTCGATCGAACTTTGATAAATTTCGGGATCATATCTCTCTAACTGTTGCGCTTCCTGTACCTGACTATAACCCAAATTAGCCAAAGCGTTAGCCTGTCCTAAACTATTACCCTGTTGACGACTTAAAATTAAAGCTCTCTGACTTAAATTAATCGCTTCTGCATAGTTTTTCTGGATAGCATTGAGACGGGATAAATGGTTTAAATTAGCTATTTCACAAGCAGAGTCCTGCTGTTGACGAGCAATTTCTAAAGCTTGTTGATGACATTCTCTAGCCTGTCGATAGTCGCCACGAATGCGATTAGAATAGGCAATTAAAGTTAAAATTCTCGCCTTTTCTCCCGTGCCTTCCACATAACGCAGAGGAATTGATAAATAATCTAAGGCCTCCTTGAGATAACTGCCAGAAAAGGAGGCAAAAATTCCACCGTATAAAGGAAAATAATCCCGTTGAGCAAAGGTTCTCAGAATTTGTAAAGCCATCTGAAAACAGCCGCGACTATAGAGAGAATTTTTACTAACTTGCTCGAAACTATTGGTTAATAGTGACCAAATTAAAGCAAAGGTGAGAAAGGTAGAAATGGATAATTTGGCTCCCAGTTTTTCGCTATAGATACGCTGGTCAAAAAAGTTAATTAGTCCCCTTTGGATATATTGAAAAACAATAGCAGTTTCTACCCAATCGGTTAAAGTTAAATCCTGAGTAAGAGAATCAAAAGCTTGTTGATTAGCTAAACTTTCTAAGACTCGTTTTAACCAAGAGGGATTAACTTTACTTGCCCAAATTTGCCAGGGTGTCACTCGCTCATTATCATTAGTAAAACCAAGATGGCGATTTTGTTCGTAGAGCCAACTGGTGAGATCATTCGATAAATTTGACCAAGTATTTAACCCCAGATTAATCCCCGTGGCAATTTGCCATAAATCCGCTTCTCCCCGCTGCTGAGAAACTGTCTGTAAATGCTTGGCTAACTGTTGTAATTGTTCTAGGGTTAAAGCATTATTTTGATTGGGATCGATTAAATTTACTAACGTCAGTAAACGATCCTCTCGAGCGATTTTAATCAGATTATCGATCGCCGCTGCAGTGAGATAATTTTGCTGATTGGTTTTTTGATATTTTTCCCATTCACTTTCGATCGTTTCCAAGGCCCGCAAAACCCTAGTCGCTTTAATTTTTGTTTCTAACTGTGAGCGAGTAACGATGATTTGTTCGGTTAAACAACGCTCAAAAATTTCTCCTGTGCCATTTTTTACTCCCTCGGCCAAAAGGTTATAAACCTGTGATTTAGCCCTAATTTTTCCTGCCAAAGTTAGATTGACAATGCGCTCAATTAGTGCATTATAAGTTGCGTTGAAGTTATCTCTATTTTCTGTCATAGGAGGTTTTTCAGTTATCAGTAAACAGTAAACAGTAATCAGTGAACCGAAAACTCATACTAAATCCTGTTTAAAAAGTATAGGAGAGTGGGGTGTGGGGAGAAACAATTCATAACTTGAGAGTCAATCACACTATTAAAAACGGATTTGGTATCACACTAAATCCGGTTATTAAAAACTGATTATTTATTCTCCCTTTTGCATGGGGGCCTTTTGCCTGTCTTGATATGTAGCCTATACTCAACGGATTTGGTATCACATCTGATAACTGATCACTGATCACCGATAAGGCTGATATTTGGGAGAATTGTCTAGAAATCATGACAAAAGTTTTTTAATGGTTGAGCAGGCAAGAGATAAGATAACATATGTATAGAATTTAACAAAAAATCTGGTTAACGGACATTGATCAAGTCGATAGCACAGTGTCAAACAAGTTCTTTTCCCGCTCAGGTATGGCAATTAGATCACGGCTTAACCGTAATTCATCAGTATTTACCCGTGACTCCTGTGGTGGTAGTAGATGTGTGGGTGAAAGCAGGTGCGATCGCTGAACCCGACCCATGGTTAGGTATGGCCCATTTTCTCGAACACATGATCTTTAAGGGGACAAAAAAACTTCCCCCCGGACTCTTTGACTATTTAATCGAAAATTGTGGCGGAATGACTAACGCGGCCACCAGTCACGATTATGCACACTTCTATCTCACCACCAGTGTGGATCAAATTGAACATACCCTACCCCATCTGGCCGAAATTCTCCTCCATGCTGAGATTGACGATGAAGAATTCTATCGGGAAAAAGATGTAGTTTTAGAAGAATTACGGGCCTGTTATGATGATCCCGATTGGATTGCCTACCAAACCCTCTGCGGAAGTATCTATCAAAACCATCCCTACGGACGCTCTATTTTAGGCGATCAACCCCGTTTAGAGCAATTAACCCCCAATCAAATGCGCTGTTTCCATCGCACCTATTATCAACCAGAAAATATGTGTGTGGCGATTATCGGGGGAATTGAACCCCAACCAGCTTTAGAAATTATCCGGCAATCTTTTCGGGAATTTCCCGTCCCCTCAGAATCTCCTGCGAATCTAGTGGCTGCCGAACCCCCCCTGATCGAAATTCGTCGCTCCCAAGTATATTTACCCCACCTAGAACATTCTCGTCTCTTGATGGGATGGATTGGACCAGGATGCGATCGCCTAGAAGATGCCTTTGGATTAGACTTGCTTTCGGTAATTCTTGCTGGGGGACGCTGTTCGCGGTTAGTGCGACAGCTGCGGGAAGAAGCGCAAATCGTCCTCGATATTAACAGTAATTTTTCCCTGCAACGAGATTCCAGTCTCTTTACCATAGGCGCTTGGCTATCTAGCTCACAAATCGGGACAATTGAAGCTATTATCTGTGAACATCTCCAACATCTGCACGATCATCCCGTCACCCCCGCAGAATTACACCGCACTCAACAGTTATTAGCTAACGATTATATTTTCTCCACAGAAACCCCAGGCCAATTAGCCGGACTTTATGGATATTATCAAACCCTGAGAGCTGCCGACCTAGCAACGATCTATCCCCGGGTTATCCAAAGTTTGCAACCATCAGATCTACAGCGTCTGGCTCGTCAGTATCTCTCCCCAGAGCGATATGCTATTACAATAATGCAACCCTGTGAATAAACGATGTCCGCTTCTCCCATTCACCGCTTAACCTTAGAAAATGGCATCACTCTTTTAGTGGTGGAAAATACGGCCGTGGAGTTGGTTGCAGGGAGGATTTTTCTTAAAAATGCGGGTACTCGTTGGGAAAAAACCGAAAAGGCAGGTTTATTTCGTCTTTTAGCTGTGCTGCTCACCAAAGGTACAGAAAAGTTATCTTCCCTAGAAATTGCTGATCGCGTTGAGTCCACAGGGGCCGGTTTAAGCGCCGACACGGGGACCGATTATTTTGTGGTTAGTTTAAAGACCGTTACCAAGGATTTTCTAGATATATTGCGTCTAGCGGCGGAAATTATTCGTTTTCCCAGTTTTCCACCCCCAGAAATCGAATTAGAGAAAAATCTCACCTGTCAAAGCATTCGCTCTCAATTGGAACAGCCTTTTAATGTAGCTTTTAATCAATTACGCGCCGCTATGTACCCAGATCATCCCTATGGTATGTCTTTATTGGGTACGGAGGCAACGGTTTCGCAATTGCAACGGGATGACCTTCTCGCCTATCATAGTCGCTTTTTCCGTCCCGATAACTTGGTAATTAGTCTTTCTGGCCGTATTACCCTAGAGCAAGCAGTAAAAGCAGTGGCGGAAATTTTTGGCAGTTGGTCAATTCCCGATCTTCCTTTATCTAGTTTACCTCCAGCCGCTTTTGATTTTCAGCCCACCTGTTTAACTACCGTCCAAGCTAGTCAACAGGCGATCGTTATGTTAGGATACCCTGGCTCTTCTGTACAAGAGGATGATTATGCCGTTTTAAAATTATTGAGTACCTATCTGGGGAATGGGTTATCTAGTCGTTTATTCGTGGAATTGCGAGAAAAACGGGGATTAGCCTACGATGTTTCTGCTTTTTATCCCACCCGTCTCGATTCTTCCCAATTTGTCATTTATATGGGAACTGCACCCCAAAACATAGCGATCGCAGTGTCGGGATTGCGTCAGGAAGCAGAAAGGTTATATAAAGTAACTTTGAGTGAGGAGGAGTTACAGTCAGCTAAAAATAAGTTATTGGGTCAATATGCTCTCGGTAAACAAACTAACGCCGAAATCGCTCAATTATACGGTTGGTATGAAAGCCTAGGTTTGGGGATTGAATTTGATCGCACTTTCCTCGATTCTATTAATCAGATTACTCCCGAACAAGCGCGATCGGTAGCCAGTAAATATTTTCAAAATCCCTACATTTCTCTAGTCGGTCCAGAAAATGCGATCGCTGAAATTCTCTAAGTAGTCGCACAGAAAACGGGTTTCTCGGAGAAACCCGTTTTCTACTCATGCACTCATGCAAAATGGAGAATAAATAATCAGTTTTTAATAACTGGATTTAGTATCAGGAGATAAGATATAGGAGATAGGTGTTGGGGTTTTAGGGTTTTGGGGTTTTAGTTGAAATTCCCCATTTCCCCATTTCCCCAACCCCCGCTCCCATCTCATAGACAGTCTCAACGAGTAATTTAGATAGTCAACAGCTTAGTTAAAAACATCAAAAAGCAGCAACAAGAAACTATTGCCGCTGCTATTTTTGATTAACTCCCCGGGTGGGATTCGAACCTACGACCAATCGGTTAACAGCCGACCGCTCTACCACTGAGCTACCGAGGAAAGCTACTCACAATTAATAATTATAATCATAAGTCCCTGAATAATGCAAGTGTTTTCTGGATTTTTTCTCAAAAAAATTTCCGGCGCCGGTAGCGGTGGGCGGAGAATCCACTATTGTGGAGATAAGGACACCATTAAGTCTAGTCTATGCTTGCCCATCACCGCCGTCCCGTTTCCTTCTGTCTGCTCTCGACAGATCTACCCATCCTCTCCACTTTAGACACTGCCGCTACCCTCTACCAAAAGGATCGCCACCGGTTTCATCTTCTCCTCAATCAACCACCAGTCGCTCTCCCAGAAATAGAGACACTTAAACCCGAAAATAATCAAAATAAGTTAATTTGGCTAGAAATTTCGGCCAATCGGGTAATTATGACCATGCAGGGCCAAGGAAAATTCGCCTATCGTCATTTTTGGGAGCAAGGGGTTTTTGGTGTCAGTCGCTACTGGTTAAATGCCGAAAGTCCTCAACCGGGTTACGCTTTTCGCCTCCGCAACTATACCCGTAGTCTCCAATTAGAGGGGAATAATTTTCCCGAATATTTGCGTCTAGAGTACGAATTATGGTCAGATAACCTGATTTTAGGTCATTATGTCCTTCATTTGCAAGTACACCAATAAATAGTGCTGGCTGAATAGAGCTAAGTAGCTGGTTATAATTAAATTAAAAATGGATTTTAGGTTTGATCCCCCCTGCCCCCCTTGATAAGGGGGGTGCCGATAGGCGGGGGGATCTGAAAGTTTTTAATACCTATCTACTTAAAAACCTTGTGGGATAAAATTTTTAGACTTTTTGGCCATCAAAAAGTGCCAGCCACGAAAGCGATCGAGTGGCAAAATTTAGGCACTTTTTCCCCGAAAATTAGTTAATTGTGGGGTGGATTGAAGACTTAGTGCTAGATTTCCCGAAAAGTCTATTTTATTTCAGCTTGCTGTTAGGAATCCACTTAAAAGAGGTTGTTTAATCTGGCTAATACGCTCTTGGGTATGATATGGGGAAAAGTTCCGGCGATTGCGCTAAAATGGGGAAATATGCCGAAAGTTTCCACCTATCGTTACTCTGAAGACTGTTAGACAGAAAGTTTTTGTATAATATGTAGTTAGGCGGTGCGAAAGGTCAGTAGTTAAGGAGCGAACCCGGAAAGTAGTAGGAGTACAGCACATGAAGTGGAATTGGAATACACCGGCTTGGGAGACCCCCATCGGCCTTGCCGATGGGGTAGAGCTGTTTTGTTTGCCTGGCAGTATAGTTCCTGAAGAGGGCTGGCCTGACACGTTCTGGCGCCACGTCAGCGAGAGACATCTTCTTCTTGGAGTTGAAGCTCAGCGAGTGATCCGCCTCTTTCGGGAACTTGAGCCAGGCGAGTCGGCCCGTTGCCACTTTCCGCCGTGGGGGCTGGCGTTCTATGAGTGGGATACCCTGCTCTTCGCGGCGACCCTCTGCTACGAATGCAACAACGCCTACATTTACACTGCTCAGGGCAAGGAGCTACGCGCCTTCGATCCAGCTGGGCCGAACGCTGCCCGACTCCGCGACGTTCTGAAGCAGCATCTGCCGCTGTAGTGCGATCGCTATCGCCGTAGGGTGCGTTCCCTAATGCAAGTCCTGCTACAAAGCGATCGCTTGTGGGGAACGCACCATGCACATTGATTGCAGCTGTGAAGTGCGATGCCGAAGAACGTAGTGCGATCGCTGACCTGGTAGAAACCCAACATTACTTTTTCCCAGATTGCCACCCAATATCTGAGTTATAATCAATAATATCCACTCTACACCTTAATCAAATAATTTAACTTATGTCTGCTACAATTCGTGAAGAACTTCACCAACAGATTGACCGATTACCTGATGACATTGTTGAAAAAATTGCCAACTTTACCCGATTAATTTCCCCTGAGCTAAACAACATTTCAGAATATACTAATTGGCAAGATGAAGACTGGCAAAAATTTTCATTAGAGCAATTTTTCAAAGAAGGAGATGAAATTGAATATTTCCTAGAAGATGCTCAAGAAATTTATCAACCATGAAACCAGGTGATATTGTTCTAATTCGTTTTCCTCAAGCAGACTTGAAATCAGGAAAACTTCGTCCAGCCTTAATTATTGCTATTTCACCAAGTCGCCATCGTGATTTATTACTTGCTTTAATTTCTTCTCGTCTCCATCAAGCTACTCTAGGATTTGACGAAATTATTAATACCTCAGATTCTGACTATATTACTACTGGACTTAAAGTGGCTTCTTTAATTCGGCTAGGACGATTAACAAGTGTCGAATCATCTGTAATCAATGCACGTTTAGGAAATATATCACCAGAAAGACTAATAAGGATTAAAAATCTTTTAATCAATTGGCTAAGAAAATAAAATTAGTGCTGTAGGGTGCGTTCCCTAATGCAAGTCCTGCTACAAAGCGCTCGCTTTTGGGGAACGCACCATGCACATTGATTGCAGCTGTCAGTGGGATGCCGAAGAACGTAGTGCGATCGCTGTCATCTTCTTGATTAAACTCTGAAATTGTCATTGCTTGGGATAGGAACGCCAAGGGCGATCGCTTTTTGGGAATGAAGAGGGGTGATCTCTGTGAGTTGGAAAGTTGTCATCGATTCGCGATCGCAGATGTCATTATTGCCCAAGCAGAGTAAAATAAAAGTCTGTATTGAAAAAGGGGAAAGTAACAATGCCGCCAACAATGCAATTTAGTCAAATCTTAGAAATGATTGACTATCTCTCTTTTGATGAACAAGATGACTTGATCAATATTGTTAAACATCGGCAAATCGAAAAAAGACGAGAACAAATTGCTCAAAGTATTTCTCAAGCTCGACAAGACTATCAAAATGGTAATGTTTTTCGAGGAGATGTTGATTCCATTATTGCCGAACTAAACAATGATTAACTTGGTTTTTAGCCAATCATTTAAACGCGCTTTCAAAACAGGGATTAAACGACAACCTGACTTAAAATCAAAAATAGAAGCCAAATTGAGACTACTCGCTGACGATCCCCATAATCCAATATTACGCACCCATAAACTAAAGGGGAAATTGTCAGGTGCTTGGGCTTTTTCTGTTGAATATGATTGTCGAATCATTTTCAATTTTGAATCAAACCCTGAAACCCAAGAAGAAGAGATCAACCTAATTGATATTGGAACTCACGATGAGGTTTATTGAATATGATTTTTTATTATGTTAGCAAGGTTTCGGAGTTGGCGATCGCTTTTTGATGATGGGAAAGAGCGATTATGTATAATCCAAAATATTATGAACTAGATACAAAATCTCGATAAAATGGAGATAGAATGGGACAATAATAAAGCTGCTGCCAACTTGCTCAAGCATAAAATTGATTTTGAAGATGCAAAAAACATTTTTCTAGATCCCAACTGTTTGGAAAGAGAAGATAAACGTGATTATAATGAAACTAGAATTCAAGTAATCGGTATAGTTAATCAAGTAGTTTTATTGGTCGTCTATACCAAAAGAAACGGCAGATACCGCATTATTTCAGCAAGGAGAGCCAATAAAAATGAACGACGACAATATTACCAGAGTCAGACTTGATCCCGAAAATGTTAGTCATGGTAAGACAGATTGGGAAAAAGTTGAAGCAATGACTGAGGAAGAAATTGACAAAGCAGCCGAAGCAGATTCGGACTGTCTCCCCCTATCTCAACAAGAATTAAATGAGTTTCGTCGTACATCAATCACAGATGCCGATCTTGTAGTGCGATCGCTGTCATCTTGTTGATTAAACTTTAAAATTGTCACTGCTTGGGATAGGAACGCCAAGGGCGATCGCTTTTTGGGGATGAGGAGTGCGATTGCTGATCTTGTCGTTTAGGTCGAGGTAACAAAACCCAACAAGCTTTGTTATAATATTTTTGTCATAAAGCAAGACTTATAAAAATAGATTTATGCCAGAAATTACTCGATTTTATGGAATTATCATTAAAATCTTTTTTGCCGATCATCCACCTCCCCATTTTCATGCGATTTATGGAGAATATAACGCCCTATTTAATCTGGAAACCTTAGAAATTATTGAAGGAGACTTACCTAATAGAGCCACAAAAATGGTTGTAGAATGGGCAACAATCTATCAATCAGAATTATTGAAAATGTGGAACACTCAAGAATTTAATAAATTACCACCTTTGAAATAAAACAATGCTTTACCCCAAAATAACATCAGCCGAAATCATTGAAAATTATACTCTATTGGTGCATTTTTCTAATCATCAAGCTAGAAAATATGACTGTGAAAATCTACTAGAAAAAACGATGTTTTCTTCCCTTAAAAACTATGCTTTCTTTAAAAACTTTCAACTTGATCCATCAGGTAGCGGAATCGTTTGGAATGATGAAGTTGATATAAGCGAGTATGAAATTTGGATCAATGGAATTGAACTATGATTGTCGATCTTGTAGTGCGATCGCCGTTATCTTCTTGATTAAACTTTAAAATTGCCATTGCTTGGGATAGGAACGCCAAGGGCGATCGCTTTGGGAAGGATCAATTTTTGGGGAATGGCGATCGCTTTTCTTGTCATCAGTTCTAACTCATGCTGATTTTGATATAATAGCGATAATTGTTTGACATCTTAAGAGAAAAAATCATGATTAGAGCGATTAAACAGAAAGGAATTGTTGGCAGAGAAGGAAAAATAGAGCTTTATTCTGCGGAACTAGAAGAAGGAACGGATGTGGATATCATTATTTTAGTATCTGATTCTGAACCCGATACAACCGAATATCTTCTTTCAACAGAAGCCAATCAGCGTCAATTATCGGAAGCTATTGACAGAATAGAAAATAAAGAAAACTTAGTGACAATTACTACAAAAGAATGGCGTGAAAAATATAGTATTTGATCCGAAAGCTTTTAAATAATTCAATGAATGGGCGATAGAAGACAAAAAACTCTATAAAAGAATCGTTGATTTAATTGATGATATATTGCGCCATCCCTTCTCTGGGATCGGTAAACCCGAACCCTTAAAATATCAACTCAAGGGTTATTGGTCAAGACGCATTAATGATGAACATCGCTTAGTTTATAAAATTACAGAAACAGAAATTATTATTATCAGTTGTAAATTTCATTATGACTAGGCTCAAGGTAATCGCCGTTATTTTGTTGATTAAACTTTGAAATTGTGATTGCTTGGGATAGGAACGCCAAGAGCGATCGCTTTTTGGGCAGCAGCGGGAGCGAGTGCCGATTTTGTAGAGTTCGTCCCATGTACCTTTTACCCTTTTGAAAGTGTTTTAATCTCTGGGACTTAATCTAATTAAAAATCAGGCAATTTGTTCGGAAATACGGGGCTGAATTTGCTGAATAATCTCCTCACGGTTAGATAAAGTCTTCAGATCATAAATTACTTGAAGATTGAGCCAGGAAGCGGCATCCCCCCCAAAATAGCAGGCTAATCTTGCTGCCGTATCAGCCGAAATAGAACGACGTTCTTTAACAATTTCATGAATACGAGATGCAGGAACCTTCAAGGCTAAAGCCAAAGCATTCACGCTCATATTTAGAGGAATCAAAAAATCTTCCCGCAGAATTTCTCCTGGGTGAACGGGTCGCATTTGATTAATAGGACGGTTATTCATAATTAATTATTTATGAGTGATAATCAACAATTTCAACATCAGTAGGTCCATTATTTGTCCAGATAAAACATAATCGAAACTGAGAATTAATCCGAATACTATATTGTTCTTTTCTATCGCCTTTTAAAGCTTCAAGTTGATTGCCTGGTGGAGAGCGCAGAAACTCTAAGGTTTGAGCCGCATCTAATTGAGTCAACTTCCGAATAGCAGTATCTTTGAAACCACGAAAACGAGGCGGATCTCCTCCTTCAAAAAGTAATCGCGTATGCTTGCATCGGAAAGATTGAATCATATTCAAATGCTATTCCGTTTTGCGTAATATGTCAAGCAAGAACATCAACTGATACTAAATCCGTTGAGTATAGGTAACATATTAGGATAGGCAAAAGGCAAGAGGCAAAAGGGGGGCTCTCCCAGCTTTGGTGGATAAAATGTATTCTAAGATACATTTCTCCTGGCGAGGGGGTGGAACGAACCACAAAGACACAAAGGACACAAAGATCGATCGATCCTATGTAAGTTAAACTTATCACACAGAACCTAGAAGAGCCAAAGGGGGAATAAATAATCAGTCTTTAATAACCGGATTTATTGTCAGTATATCCCTAACACCCTTAAAACCCCACACCCAGGAAAAGCTTTTTGCCGCAAACCCTACTTAGGGCTGTGTATAGAGAAGTTGCGAATTGTTAACCTTAGCTTTGCTAGGAAAACAAAACATGGTATTGTGACCCAAGGCCGTAAAAAACGGCCAGCTTTTCAGTCTTTTTAAACATCAGGTCGCTACATTCTACAGCTATTTTCGCTCAAAAAAACCGATTTTCTAGGCATTTCTATGACTTATAGCAGTTTTCATCAGAATGAGGCATGGGCAAGGGGCTTAAACCCTTTGTTGGCAAAACTTGTCGATACCTCAGTAACGTGAAAAGTGCTATATCTTGTTGAAAATCCTTCTACAACCTTTTATTCCTATGAGGAGCGTGCTTGACATCCTCGCCGCCCTAAAAGTGCGGCGATTCCTAAACCTCACGATTTAAGTTTCTGCTTCCACCACCGTCGCATACCACAGTTAAAAAACCAT
>NZ_JADBVM010000204.1:0-25421 GCF_020244875.1 Microcystis sp. M44BS1 | reverse complement strand
TGAAATGGGGCGAAAGTCTGTGGACTCTGTGTAAGACAGTACATGGTTTTTTAACTGTGGTATGCGACGGTGGTGGAAGCAGAAACTTAAATCGTGAGGTTTAGGAATCGCCGCACTTTTAGGGCGGCGAGGATGTCAATCTAGTCATTTCAGATAAGTCTGATATACTCTAGTGGTCTGTCAAGATTGAATTGAAGGATAAATCTACCCCTGTTCCCTCTGCTTCCCCTGCTTGTCTCAACCCGTTATTTTAGAATTGACAGACCACTAGACCGATGAAACCCTGTCAATCCCTCGCCTGAGTGCGATGGGAGCGTCAATCGCCAGAATTACCCTGAGAATTACCCCCTTGGGATGGGACTATTCTGCCCAGGAAATAAATGGTACTTTATTTTCTGGCAAGTTCCTGACTGCGACCGATGATCGCCCAGAGATAGCTAATTGCTAAGGCCAAAAACGCCAGGGGAATACTTTCTTTGACGATAAAAATCCCTAAACCGATCAGCACACAGGGAACAAAGGTACTTCCCTGACTGGTTAAGATAGTGGCGATGGTCGGCACACTGGTCAACCCGTAGGCGATCGCACACCAAACCCCCACCAGAATCAAAAACACGCTGACGATAACGATCAGACTTGTTACGCTACTACTGGCGAACAGGGGAACGTAAATGCCGATATTATCGCTCCCGTTGGCGACGGTCAACGCGGCCACGCTATAGGTGCGCGGGTCAAACCAACCACCGAAGGGTTTACCCTGAGCTACGCCGAAGGGGGAATGTTTCGCACCCTCCAGGTCCAATTCGACATTCTCCGGCTCTTCCTCCTCCTCTTCTTTGAGAAGGGAAACGATGCCGAGAATCACAGGAACGAGGCCTAGATAGCGAATCCAGGGGGTAGGGATGAGAAAACAGCCGAAAAACCCCGCTAAACTGGCAATAACCAGCAGACTAAAGCCGATATACTGACCGATGACGATATCGCGACGACGGAAGAGTTTCCCCGTTTGGCTGAAGAGAATCGTCAGGATCAATATATCGTCGAGGTTGGTGGCGACGAATGCCGCTACACCGGTGGATATCGCGATCACAATCTCGATCATCGTTTTTCTCCTTAAGATGGCCGTCGGGTTCGTCCGTTCGTTATACCTTGTTCGGCTTTTCCTTCAAAGGTTCGGCAACGCCAGAATTTTACTACCTATCCCGATCGAGAAACTGTATTTCCCACGACCGATCGCTTTATCCCGGTGCGGGATGAAAAAAGAAAGCGAGGGCGATCACTGCGTAGGTGGCGACGAGTAATATACCCTCTAGCCAGTTCGAGCGACCGTCGTTACTGATCGAGTTAGTCAGCCACACTGCGACGGCGACGGCGACCAATTCAAACGGATCGAAATCGAGAGCCATGGGCTGACCGAGGAAATAACCCGCAATCACGAGGACGGGTGCGACAAAAAGTGCGATTTGCAGACTCGAACCGACGGTGACAGAAACCGCCAGATCCATTTTGTCTTTTAAGGCAACCCTAACCGCAGTGGCGTGTTCGGCTGCGTTGCCGATAATTGGCAGCAGGATCACCCCTGTGAAAAGGGTTGTTAATCCTAATTCGCTCGTGGCTTCCTCTAGGGTGTTCACCAATAATTCCGATTCGATCGCCACCCCGAGGGTCACGAGCAGTAATATCCCCACCCACAGCCAGAGATTCGGCTTTTTTACGCTTACGGCTTCCCCCGACTCTTGATCGAGATCGGCAACCCCCACCTCGTAAAGATAGGTGTGGGTCTTCATCGAAAACAGCAGACTCAGACCATACACAAAAATTAATACCACCGCCACCGCTACCGAGAGACGCTGGAGGACGATCTCCTGGATTGCGGCGGAAGTGTATTGAACGGTCGTGGGTAGGAGGATCGCAGCGACGGCGAGATTCATCGACGAGGAATTTAAACGGGCGGTCACGGGCTGGAATTTCTGTTCTTTATAGCGTAAGCCGCCGAAAAACATCGATACGCCCGTTACCAGCAGCAGATTCCCGATAATCGAACCGGTAATGGTCGCTTTCACCACCTCGATCAAACCCTCTTCTAGGGCGGCGTAGGCGAGAATTAATTCGGTAGCGTTGCCGAAGGTGGCATTCAGTAAACCGCCGAGATTCGGTCCGACCACGACGGCGATTTCCTCGGTTGCCTTTCCCATGTAAGCGGCCAGGGGAACGATCGCCAGACAAGCACTCAGAAAAATGATCGTCACGTCCCAATGGAGGAAATTCCCAGCGATCGAGATCGGGACAAAAACCAACAAAATGGCGAAAATCCAGTTTTTTATATTCATACCAAGGGATGTTTCGGGATCAAACCGCGCACGGTTTTGAAAAACAGACTATCAGCCTTTTTTCCGTTTCAATTACCCGAATCGCCCAGTAATATACTCCCGGGCCTCGTCGGTTTGCGGATTGCCGAACATAACTTCCGTGGGGCTGAATTCGACTAATTTCCCCCGGCGTTTCCCAGACGAATCGGTTTCGGTGTTAAAAAACGCCGTCCAGTCGGCGATCCGCGATGCCTGCTGCATATTGTGGGTGACGGTGATGATCGTGTAACTTTCCTTCAGTTGTAGGCACAATTCCTCCACCTGACGGGTAGAAATGGGATCGAGAGCCGAACAGGGTTCATCCATCAATAAAACATCCGGCTTCATCGCGATTGCACGGGCAATACAGAGGCGCTGTTGCTGTCCCCCCGATAGTGCCGTTCCTTTTTCTTTCAGTTTGTCCTTTACTTCCTCCCAGATCGCCGCCTGCCGCAGGGAATACTCGACCAATTCCTCAAGATTGCCCTGATAACCGTTGGTTCGGGGCGCGTAGGCGATATTCTCGTAAATGCTCTTGGGAAAAGGGTTGGGACGTTGGAAAACCATCCCCACCTGTCGCCGTAACTTGACGGCGTTGACCTGCGAATCGTAAATATTCTGATTTCGGTAGAGTAATCTTCCCTCCACCTTGGCACCGGGGATCAGATCGTTCATTCGGTTAAAGCAGCGCAAGAGGGTACTTTTCCCGCAACCGGACGGGCCGATAAAGGCGACGATTTTTCGTGCAGGAATTTTAATATGAACGTCCACAAGAGCGAGAAACCCGTTATAAAAAACTTTGACACCTTCCGCATCGAAAACACTGTGATCGGCGTTAAGGTGGGTAGTCATGGCAAAAATTCTCCTGAGTGTGATTAAACGATTGGTTAAGAGGGAAAAGTGGAGCCATCAAGGTTGACTCGATTGGGAATAATGTTGACGTAGATAGATAGCGATGGCGTTGAGGGCGAGAATTAACAGGATCAGAACGATAATCGCGGCCGCCGCCGCATTGGCAAAACCGGGTTCGGGACGGGTGATATAGCTGAAAATTTGAATCGGTAGTGCCATAAAGCGTTGGAATAAACCAGGATCGAAAGTGAGGAAACTAACCGCGCCGACGACCATTAAGGAAGCCGCGTCCCCGATCGCCCGCGACACGGAGATAATCACCCCCGTGAGAATCCCTGGCACCGCGTAGGGTAAAACATGGTGTTGGATCGTTTGCCATTTGGTACTGCCTAGACCGTAGGAGGCTTGGCGTAGGGAATCGGGAACCGCCCGGATCGCCTCCCGCGCCGTGACGATAATCACCGGCAGCGAGAGAAGCGCAAGGGTTAACGCGCCGGAAATCAGCGTCGGGCCAAAATTGAGCAGATAGTTAAAAACCGCTAATCCTAATAAGCCGTAGACGATCGAGGGAACCCCGGCCAGATTGCCGATATTCACCTCGATCAGTGCCGTCCACCAAGTTTTCGGGGCGTATTCCTCTAGATACAAAGCCGACCCGACCCCGATCGGCACCGCCACGAGAAGCACGATAATTCCCAGATAGAAACTACCGATGATCGCCGGACGGATACCGCCCCTTTCCGGGAAACGGGAAGGCGTTTCCGTGAGGAATCCGGGGGTTAAGAGTCGTCCGAGTCCATCGTGGGCGATATTCAACACCAACAGCGCCAGAACGAACAAACCGATCAGTAAACCGAAGAGGAAAAGATACTCGCAGAATTTGCCGATCGCCTCGCGGCGTTCGAGATGGTCGATAAATTCAACGGTATCGGATTTGACAGAGGATTTAACCATGGGAAATCAATCGTATTTTTCTTTAAAACGGTGGGATATCCAGTAACTGGCTAGATTCAGCACCAGCGTGATCAGAAAAAGCAGCGCGCCGACCGCGTAGAGGGTTTTAAAACTGAGACTGCCCCGGGGCGCATCTCCCCCGGAAATCTCGGCCATAAAAGCGGTCATCGTGGCGATCGACTCGAAGGGATTGAGGGTAAGCCGGGGTTGCGAGCCGGCGGCGATCAACACCGTCATCGTTTCCCCCACCGCCCGGGACATTCCCAGAATAATCGAGGCCATGATCCCGGAGAGGGCGGCGGGGAGAACCACTTTAAAAATCGTTTCCAGCTTGGTAATTCCTAGGGCGTAGGAACCCTCGCGCAGGGAACGGGGAACCGCTCGGATCGCGTCTAAACTAATCGATCCCACCGTGGGAGTGATCATGATCCCCATCATTAACCCGGCGCTGAGAGCGTTAAAAATCTCGACGGGGAAAAGATTCCGCAAAGTGGGCGTGACAACGAGTAGGGCGAAGTACCCGTACACCACCGTGGGAATCCCGGCCAGCAGTTCCACCGCAGGGCGTAAAATCGCCGCTAGGTTCGGTTTCGCGTATTCGGCGAGGTAGATCGCGGAGGATAGGCCTAAAGGAACCGCGACGGACATAGCGATCGCTGTGGTTAAAAATGTCCCGTTAATTAGCGGCCAGATACCGAAATGAGGGGTGGCGAACAGTGGAGTCCAACGGGTATCGAGAAAGAATTGGGCGAAAGATACCTCTTGAAAAAATCCCCAGGTTTCACTAAAAATAATCGCCACGATGCCGATTGTCGTCGCCACGGAAACGAAGGCGCAAGCGAAGAGAATGACCGCGATTATCTTCTCTTGAATATCGTCGCCGGGGTGCTTGAGGAGTGAATTATCTCCCGCGAAAAAAGAATTATCGAAAGAACTCGGGGTTAAGGTCATGGTTTAACAAAATTCCTTTTTTAGATAAAGTTCGTGATCGGTTCTCCCGGTTTAGCTTTGCCAAATTTCGATCCCGTTTCCCCGCGCTCGAATTTCCGCAGGGTTTTGACGTAGGCCTCATCAGGTAAAGCGACGTAACCCACGCCATCGACCCATTTCCAGGAATTTTCTAAATAGAAGCGCACGAATTTTTCCAGGGATGGATTCGTTTTTAAATTATTCTTGTTGACGTAGATAAACAGGGGACGGGAAAGGGGATTATAGATATTGCGGAGAACGTTATCGATGGGAACCGGTTTGACGCATTTTCCTTCATTGTTTTCGATCGCCACCAAGTTCAATCGATCTTGGTTCTGCATATAGAAAGAGATGCCTAAATAGGCAAGCGCGGATGGATTGCCGATCACCCCCTGCACGAGCGCGTTTTGATTGCGGTTCGGGGTGAAATCCGTACGGCTATTTCTCCGTTTTCCCGTAATCGCTTGGGTGAAATAATCGAAGGTTCCCGTATCGGAAGGCGGGGCGAAAAGTAATAATCTCTCGTCGGGAAATTTGGGATTAATCTGTTTCCAACTGGTAATCCTACCCTCCGCTTTCGTGTTCCACATTCGATCGAGTTCTTTAATCGTTAAACACTTGGCGAATTGATTTTTTTTATTGACGATCACCGCCAATCCGTCGATCGCCATCGGTAATTCCAGAAATTCCACGCCGTTTTCCCGACATTTCTCGATCTCTTCTTTCCGGATCACCCGCGATGCCCCAGCAATGTCGAGATTTCCGGCGCAGAACTTACTAAAACCGCCCCCGGTTCCACTGGTGGCGACGCTTACCCGCGCTTCGGGATGGATTCTCTGATATTCTTCGGCAACGGCGAGGGAGAGGGCAAAACCCACCGCGCCGCCGTCGATCGAGACTGGTGGTTGTTTCTCGGCCGAGTCGGCCGGACGACCGCAACCGGCCAGGGAATTACCGGCGATCAGAAGGGAGATCAGGAGAAAATAATGGGAGAATTTCATAGATTAAAGCGGGAAAAATGTTAGGAAGCCGACTGGTTTTTAATCTGCTCAAAGATGCCGTTATTGGCCAGAAATTCCTTTTCGATCAACGTCCAACCGCCGAGATCTTGGGCGTTGAAAAGGGTCTCCACCGGCGGAAATTGTAATCCTTCATCCTTGGCCACGAAGGGATTGACCGATCGATAGCCCAATTTGGCGAATTCCTGTTGTGCCGGCTCGGAATAGAGGAAATTCACAAAGGCCTCGGCCACCTCTCGCGTGCCGTGTTTATCGACATTTCTATCCACCACCGCCACGGGATTATCGATCGAGATATTGACCGAAGGGACGAAGTAACTGGTATCGGGTTGATTTCTTGCCGCTAGAATTACCTCGTTTTCGTAGGTGACTAAAACATCCCCCTTTCCTTCTTGGAAAAAGGCATTGCTGGCTTCCCGTGCGTCCCTGGCCAGGGTGGGAATCTTTTCATAGACTTGGCGGACAAAATCCCATGCCTGTGCTGGTTCGCCCCCCGTTTGCGTCACCGAACCCCAGAGGGCTAATAACTGCCAAATAGCGATCCCGGAAGTTTTCGGATCGGCGGATAGAACTGTAACGTCCTCTCTAGCCAGATCCGCCCAGGATTGGATATTTTTCGGATTTCCCGCCCGCGTCACAATCGCCGCAACCGATTGACTCACCACTCCCCTTCTCGGAACCCGATCTTCCCAACCGCGATGGATTAACCCCGCGTCGGCGATGCGCATCACGTCTAGAGGTAGGGCTAGATGTACCACGTCCGCCTCTTGTTTCCCTGCGTTCACGTCATCGGCCTGGGCTAGGGAACCGCCGTAACTCCGCTGGAAAATGACTTTTTGGTTATGCTCTTTCCGCCATTTCTCGACGAATTTCGGGATAATCTGGTCGTGAGCGGCTTTCGTGACCGAAAAGGAAACGAGATTCAGTTTCACCTCCGGTTTCGAGGCTATTCCCCCGCAGGAGGCGAGGGCGAGACTTGCCAACAGTCCCACTAACAGGAAGGAAAGGAAGCTCCTCCCCGATAAGGAACGAAAGGGACGAAACAGCGATCGAATTGGCAACAGTGATACATTCATCGGGATTTTCTCGATAAGGTTGCTCTAAACCAACTAATTTTTTCTTCTCTCTTGCTCAATTCTGACCCCCGTGGGAGCCAAAGATTTGCGATTTTTACAGGGGTCTAATTCACCCGGTGGGAATCAACAGGCGATAGGAGCCGTTATCGAGAATAATCCGTAGGCCCAACCACATCAGCACAAAAGGGAAAAGCTTACTCGCATAACGGCTGAGGACAACCGCGATCCCCGGTTGGCGGGTTAGATGATAGGAGAGAAATAACCAAGTACAGACGATTAGATAGCAGATCGGGATGATGACGGCTAACTGCGCCACGGTACTATTGGCGAATAGGGGAATATAGATACCGAGATTATTGCCGCCATTGGATATCGTGACCGCGGAAACTTGATAGGTTTGGCGATCTCTGAGGACTTGACCGAGGGGTAGTCTGCGGGAGGCGAACCCATGAAATTGGGCGTTTCTTCGCAAATTCACCTTGCGATCTGCGGTTTCCCTCTCGTTATCGCGATTTAAAGTCACTAAATTTCTCACACCGATGAGGATCGGCAGGATTCCGAGAAGACCGATATAAATCGGCGGGATGATTAGGCCGAGGAGAAAACCCAGCAAGCTAACCGATACTAAGGCTGTAAACCCGACTAGCTCGCCGACGACAACGTGAACCGGGCGAAAGGTACGATTTACCTCGCTAAAAAAGCCGGTTAGATAAATATTGTCATCGAAGGTGGTGGCTATGCCGGTGGCCACCGCGATTTTGACGATTTCGATCAACCAATCCATCCATATTACCTCGATCTCTCAAAGGCGGGCGCAATTTAATTTTAAAACTATATCATTTTCAATACATTTATAAATGTACTTTGTTACACAATCGAGGAGTCGTGGATTTCTATAGTATGTAGATAAAACTAATGGAACCTCTCCCGATCGAGTTGGGAAATCCTTCCCTCTTGTCTCCTTACCCGACGATAAATCTTGTTTTCTGCGAGAAATCCCATGCTCCACCGTTCGATCAAGTGTCTCTGGAAACCGTGGCGAAATTGCCGGGGAGTTCTTCCCGCGCTGCTTTTTGTGACCAGTCTGGTGGGGAGCTTTCTCCTGGCTGGATTTTCCGACACGAACGCAAAGCGCTCGCTACGCGAGATCGCCGTCGGTCAAAATTCTCGCTCGGATAACCCGATTCTCAACCTCGTCGATAGCTTTAAATTCCCCCAGAATACGACCCCCCGGGTATTGGAAACCGTGGGATTATTTATCGCTGGAATTCTCTTCTGTATTGCGATTGATCGCTGGTTCAAGCGCTCAACCCCCTCTGCTATCACTCCCCTAGCCAAACAAGCGCGGCGGCTAGGAACCCTCAAGATCGGCTACCCTGAGGGCATGACTAATCTGGAAGTTCTCCGCTCCCAGGCCTTTCTGGAAAGACGCTTAAAACCCTTTGGGGTGACGGTAACGTGGACGAGTTTTCTTTCCGCTTCCTCGCTGATCGAGGCCTTGAGCAACGGAATGATCGACTTCTGTGGTGGTGGCGGTACGGCGAGTATTTTCTCGCAAGCGGCGGAACACGTCTTTGTCCGGGTAGCCAAGGAAAAATATACCGCCCCGAAAGGTCAGGCGATTCTCGTGCCTGAAGATTCGCCAATACAGACCTTGGCGGATTTAAAAGGCAAAAGAATCGCCTTCGATCGAGGTTCGAGCGCCCATTACGTCCTCATCCGCGCCCTGATGAGAGTGAATCTAGAATTAAGCGATATCGAACCGGTGTATGCGACTCAACCGGAAGCGCTGGTGCTTTTCCGTCGCGGTGAGATCGACGCTTGGGTGGTGTGGGTTCCCTATTCCCCCACCGAGACGCGCACCTATCCGGGAAGATCGGTGGCCGATCTAGGGAGTATCTTTGGGGAAAACGCCTCTCTAGAAGTGCCGACCTACTATTATGCAGTTCCCGAATTGGTGCGGGATTATCCCGATGTACTGAAGGTGATTTTAGAAGAGGTGAACGAGGCGGGTGCTTGGGCGAAACAACAGGAGTTAGAGGCGACGAGACGCTTGGCAGCTCACCACGAGATCGATCCAGCGATCATCACTAATCTCGAACAACGGGCCTCTGAACGTGCCATTATCCCGATCGACGATCGCTCTCTGACGGCCCTACAACACCAAGCTAATATCTTCCGAGACCTGAAGCTGATCCCCCATCGGGTCAATGTGCGCGACGGAACCTACACCCTACAGACGAAACAAAATTGGACCTATTAACCCGACAGCAATATTTTGGGCGTTGTCAGATCAGAAGAGGAAAGATGCAATGCTCCGGTGCTGATTCGGAGCATCTTTCAATTTGACAACGCCAAAATATGAACAATCGCGTGTAAGCATCCCACCGAAAAGCTGATGCGCTCCGGGGTTTGGGGGCGGCGCCACGCCCCCAACGGGGGGTTTGGGGGGTTCTATCCCCCAAAAGCTTGGATTGAGTGATAAAACTGAAAGTAACACACCCAATTTTAGGAGAAAGTTTCCCTTGAAAAATCCCAAATTAGTAGATTTACAAAAATGAGATGCACCCGTAGGTAGGCGTTAAAAATTATCAAACGCCCCCCTTATCAAGGGGGGATTAAGGGGGGATTAAGGGGGGATTAAGGGGGGATTAAGGGGGGATCGAACCCAAAATTTATCTTCAATTTAATTATAACCAGCTACTTAACTCAACGCTTCAAAATAATCGCAAATTTGATGATGTAGCTGGGATTGACGCAATTTTTGCAAAGCTTTCGACTCAATTTGTCGCACCCTTTCCCGGGATAATTCCAAAGTGCGACCGATATCAGCCAAAGAATGGGATTTACCATCGAGAAAACCATAGCGCAATTCAATCACTTCTCGTTCGCGAGTGGTTAAATCTGCCAATAATTCTCTGATATCTCTTTGCAAAGATTCATAGACAAAATGATTTTCTGAAGACACTGCTTCGGTTTCCAAAAGGTCTATTAATTCCGTATCTTTTTCCTTACCTACCTTAATTTCCAAGGAAACCGAACGCGGCACTGTCATCAACACTTCCCGCACAGCTTCAGGAGTCAGAGCTAACTCTTGGGCAATTTCCTCTACGGTCGCACTGCGACCGCGGATTTGCGAGATTTTCCGTTGTGCCTTCTTAATTTTGTTGAGTTTTTCGGTAATATGAACTGGTAAACGAATCATCCGGCTTTGAGTTGCGACCGCTCTCGTCATTCCTTGACGGATCCACCAGTAGGCATAGGTACTAAAACGATAGCCTTTGGTGGGATCAAATTTCTCGACGGCCCGTTCTAAACCCAGGGTTCCCTCTTGAATCAAATCCAATAATTCTAAACCGCGATTCTGATATTTTTTGGCCACCGACACCACCAGACGTAAATTGGCCTTGATCATCTGTTCTTTGGCATGGGTACCAAGGGCAATAATTTCTTCTAATTCCCCCACTTCTAAGCCCGCTAGGTACGCCCAACGCTGTTTTCCTGCTTTTAAAGCATTTTTTAACTCAGACACGGTGATTTGGGCGGTTTTTGCCCAACGTTCTAGGGAGGGACGATGGGCTGATCGAGCGGTTAGCTGATCACGAACCGCAATTAACTTGACAAATTGCTGTACTTGTGCATCACCTTGTTTAACGGCGGCGGCGCATAATTTCAGTAAAGACAGATGACGCTGTACCTGTTGCGCTTGTTCAACTTCCTCGTCCCGTTTGAGTAGAGGCACTCTGCCAATGTCTTGTAGGTACAAACGTACCAAATCAGTAGTTGTCCCTTTGCTGTGGATTTTTTCGGGACTAGATACTAAATCATCTTCTAAATCACTGCCGAGAAAATCTTCATCTAGGTCGATCGAGTTTTCCTTCAATTTTAGGACAGAAAAAGAGGGAGAGATAAATTCAGTTTCGAGCGTCGAGGGATTAATTGCAGACATGATGGCTTCTCTACGGCGACTGTGATAGGAATTAGAAACTTTTAAATCGTTTTCCGTAGTCATAGCTTTCCCACTTAAGCGAGGAAATGATGCAGTTGGGAAAATTTTTTTCTCAAAAGTATCGATCTGTAAACCTAGAAGTTACACCAAGTCTGGGGTTTACCTTCTTAGCCCAACTTCTCGAATTAGGGTCTGCTGAAAAACTTTTTGCCGCAAACCCTATCTAGGGTTGGCTGAATAAATCTAAAAACCTTGTTATACTAAATCCAGTTATTAAAAACTGATTATTTATTCCCCTCGACCCCCCCTTGCCCCCCCGACGTCGGGGGGGTTGCCTCTTGCATGAGTGCCTCTCCTCATAACTAGCCTGTATTTAACGGATTTAGTATTAGATAGGGCTTTTAGACTTTTTTTTCCTCAAAAAGTGCCGACCCTTGCAGTGATCGGGGGTAAAATTCCGGGACTTTTTCCCTGAAAATTAGGTAACTGACTACCTCAAAATCGGTAAAACCCTACACCCACGAAAAACTTTTTGCCGCAAACCCTATCTATTGCTGATTTTCCAGATAATTACAGATTTGTTCTAATTTAGCCAGGGCTTTTCCCGACTGTAAAGATTGTTGTGCTTGCTGGAAACCCGTGGGGATATCTGGGACAATTCCACAGCGCCAAAGATAAAAACCACCGTTAAAAATTGCCGCATCGCTTAATTCATTATTTTCTCCAGCTAATAAACCCTTTAATTTAGCGGTGAGCATCTCTAAAGATTCGAGGGGATAATCTGAGGGACAGAAGCCATAATCGCGAGGATTTAGGAAAAATCGCTGAAAGGAAGGCGGATCGGTGGGATTTCCCAGACCAATAATCGCCGTCCGATTACAGGCTAAATCACAACTGCCCTCTAATCCTTTCACAGTGGTGAAATGAGAGATATTTCTCAGGGCAAAAGTTTCGCGAAAACGCTCCTCGGTGGGGGGATGAACAAAACCCGATATCTGATGAATATTACCGACAAAAGGCGACCACATTAACTCTACCGTGGCCATGGGCGGACGTTTACCGATTTGCTCCCGATAGGTGATGAAATTCTGTACTAGAGGGAAATGGCGCGGAATATAGAAAAAAGTCAATCCTGTGGTGATTAAACAGTCTTTCACTGCTGCTAAGGATAATTGACTAAAATCTGCTCCTAATTGCTGCCAGATTTCCTTGAGGGAAACACCGTATTTAGTCGGCATTCGATCGCCCCCGTGCAGGACTACAGGAATTCCCGCCGCCGCTAAGATTAAAGTGGTGATCGGAGTAACTGGGGCAGTGCGAGAACGTCCATCGTAGGGATTGCCAAAAATAGCGATCTGATGCTGAAAAGAGGCTGATTCTAGGGTTATTTGCGGGCCAAGCTCGGCGTAGGCATCAAGCATTCCCGCTAATTCATCGCTGGTGGGGCGTTTAATGCGATGGGCAATCATAAAAGCACCGATTTGGGCCGGGGTTGCCTCTTGGGTTAACATCATCTTGGTGGCCATTGCCGCTTCAGGACGGGTTAAATTTTTGCCCGTATGGGTGCCACTACCGATCGCTTTTAATAATTCTCGAAAAGTATCGCTCATCTCAAGGAAGAAAATAAAGAGTAAATAGGATTGATTGGGATTGCTAAGGCTGGACGGGGTGATTTTCTAGGTTTTTAATCATACTTTGCTTTATTTGCCGCACTAATTGACAAAAATGAGCGATCGGTGGTATCTGTAGGCGATCGCTGGTGGTGACAAGGACTACCTGACGGGTGAGACGATGACTAAATTTACCATTATTAAGATGGGGATTTTCGCCCCTAGGGGAAGCAAGAGGACGAATGGCGAGGGTGGCATCGCCACGAGCCTCCATCAGGGCAGATTGGGGCAGAAGAGCGATAATATTACCCTGACGCACCACACCGCGAAAAGCATCAAGGGTGTTTAATTCCATGACAGTTTTCAGGTGGGCATCCTGACGGGAAAACCATTCTTGTACTAATCTTTGCATTCCGTAGCCATCTTTGAAAACCACTTGCGGATAGGGGATTAATTCCGACCATGGCACTTCTTTGTATTGGGCAAGGGGATGATTAGCGGCCATGAGAATTTCGATCGCTTCTTCATATAATATTTCTACCACCATCTCCGGGCTAGAGGTGAGAAAACGATTATTCATTACCAAGGCCAGATCTACTAAACCATCCCGCAGCACTTTTAAGGCGCGATCACTGCCTAGGGCTGTAACTCTTAACTGAACTTCTGGGTATTCAGCACAAAATTTCGGCAAAATCGGCGGTAAATAGTGGGCGCACACGGAATGAATCGCCGCCACGCACAATTCTGGCTGTTTTCCCGCCTGTAGGTCAGTGATTTCCTCGTGAACATTCGTCCATTCTTGACAAATTCGTTTCGCCCGGGGCAGTAATTTCTCCCCGGCAATGGTTAACTTCGCTTGGGCGGTACGATGAAAAAGAGGGAAGCCCAAATCGGTTTCTAGGGATTGAATCTGGCGGCTGATAGTCGATTGGGTGACTCCACACTGGCGCGCGGCTTGACCAAAATTGCCCGTATCGGCTACGGCTAAAAAGGCTTGCAATTGCTCGATCCGCATTCTTTCTGTTTTTAATTACATTCCGTCATGACCTTATGACAATAACGAATTTTATTCTGACTTTTGGTAGAAATTGCTACCGTTTTCTCAGTTATCAGTTATTTCAGCGGTCAGCCTTAAACTACTTTGAACATCTGGAAATCGGGCTAAAAGTTGCTCGGAAGCTGTGAGGCTATCTTTTGCTAATTCCAAAGCACCTGTTCCGATTACCTTACCTAAAGGACAAGCTACAGTGGTCAGTGCCTGAAAGTCTAGGTGGGCAATGCAATCTATTCCTGTGCCAGAAATTGTTAAACCAGGCTCTGTTTACTGGCGGGAATACATGAGTAAGGTGCGTTCTCAAAAATCGATCGGTGCAGTAGTAGGACTTGCATTAGGGAACGCACCCTACGGCTAATTACCAGTTTTTTTGGGATATTTCCCAGCAGACACAATTAAGAAGGCTAAAGTCAAATACAATATAGTAGTAAATAACACTCTTACTGAAACTGTTAATCGATTTAAAGAGTATAACTTAAAAGTTTCCTCATTGTTAATAAACTTTGTATAGAATGCATTCTCTGTAATAGCTTTAGCTAATCTTTCGGACGCTGTGACAGTGTCAATTATCATGAAAATATGAGCAACAAACAAAAAGACGACAGCAAGCAATAAAAACCGAATAATTTTTTTGTTCATTGCCAAGTATGCTCGTGCATTTTCAGAGGTTATGAGCCATCCAATTGCTGCCAATTGCAAGCCCATTGTTGTCCAGATTATATTAAGATGAACAGTCTTATTGTCTTTTAGAGAATTTAATAACAGTTCGAAAGTTTCTTTTCCTAGATCAAAATCCATAAGCTACTCCTTGTTGACATAGGCTAACACTCAAGCTTGAGTAGAAGCAGAACCCTAACCATATTAGACGGTAACTTTCTATATATGACACCAAATATACACTTTTTTAAAAATCTTTCTCTATATTGACATAGCGATCGCAAGAAACTTTCCACATAACATTACAACAAGTCTGTTATCCCGATTGGGGATGGGGAAGTGGGGAGCGGGGAAATTCAACTAAAACCCTAAAAACCCAATACCCAACCGCCAAAACCTAAACATCAACAGTCAAACCCTAACAGCTAACGCACCGATCGAGCGCTCAATCATTATTATAGAGACAGTAACAAATATTTATGAAACTTCATGCTTATTAATCGCCTTGGCATCGATCGCGGGAAAAAATTCCTTAAAGAGAGTATCTTGTTCGGAAATGACCCCAATCCCGAATTAATTGGCATTTTAGGGGTTTATTTCGTGCAGGGCATTCTCGGACTCTCCCGATTAGCGGTTAGCTTCTTTTTAAAAGACGATTTGGCCTTGAGTCCCTCTCAGATGGGGGCATTAATCGGAGTGGCGGCGATTCCTTGGGTGATTAAACCAGCTTTTGGCTTTCTTTCGGATGGTTTGCCTATTTTCGGCTATCGTCGTCGGCCCTACCTAATTTTATCGGGAATTCTCGGGGTTTTAGCTTGGTTGGCCCTAGCCACTGTGGTGGAGAATGCTTGGCAAGCGATGGCCGCGATCCTGCTTGGTTCCCTTTCTGTCACCATTAGTGATGTCATCGTCGATTCTTTGGTAGTAGAAAGAGCGCGCAAAGAGTCCTTCACTCAATCCGGTTCTCTACAGTCCTTAACTTGGGGAATATCGGCCCTAGGCGGCTTAATTACGGCTTATCTGGGGGGTTGGTTACTGGCACACCTCGGTACTCGTCCTGTCTTCGCTCTCACCGCTATTTTTCCCCTGATTGCCTCAGCTATGGCGTTTTTAATTACAGAGGAAAAAGTCAAGAATAACAATGATAAATCACAATCCACGCCGAAAGTCAAGGAGCAAATCGGGCAATTATGGTCAGCAATTAGACAAAAATCAATTTTATTACCCACTGCCTTTATTTTTCTCTGGCAGGCTACTCCTAGCGCCGATTCTGCCTTTTTTTACTTCACCACCAACGAGTTAGGATTTGAACCGGAATTTTTAGGACGAGTGCGCTTAGTCACCAGTTTAGCCTCGATCCTAGGCATCTGGGTATATCAAAGGTTTTTAAAAGCGATTTCCTTTCGTTTAATTTTGGGTTGGAGTACGGTGATGTCTGCGGTTTTAGGAATGACTACCCTACTCTTAGTTACCCATACTAATCGAGCGCTCGGTATTGACGATCATTGGTTTAGTTTGGGGGATAGTCTCATCCTCACCGTCATGGGACAAATTGCCTTTTTACCCGTCTTAATTTTATCAGCGCGTCTTTGTCCTGTGGGCATTGAAGCATCTCTATTCGCTTTATTAATGTCTATCTGGAATATGTCGGGATTAGTTTCCCAAGAAATCGGCGCTTTATTAACCCATTGGTTGGGAGTCACCGAAACTAATTTTGATAACCTTTGGTTATTGGTGGTGATTACTAATCTCTCTACTCTCCTACCTTTACCCCTAATTAAATGGCTACCTTCTACGGATCCGCAATCTCAGGAAGTCAAGAAAACTTTTCCCCCCGCAGAAGTTTTTGAACATCACGTCACTGGTTCTTTAGCTGAACCTGGTTTTATTCCGGAACTTGTCCCCGAATTAATCGAGACAAGAGATTGACAGTCCAGAAAACGGGTTTCTTTGAGAGAAAACGGGTTTCTTTGAGAAACCCGTTTTCTAGCTGCGCGACTACAAAATCCATATTTAACTCCATTCAAGTTTAATTTCTTCGACACTACGCATCAAGGCAGGAATCCGCACTTGGGTTGTCTTAATCACTGTTCCAATCCTCGAACATCTGCCCGACGCTACTATAACGCTTAAGACGCTCAGGATGTTTTTCTACTTCTTCAATGGCGGCGAGCGTTTCTGTATTAGGAATTTGAACATCAAAGGGAAAACCTTGATGAAAATCGACATCAGATAAGGCTGGATGCTGGATTTTTTGTAGCAGAAGCTGTTGTTCTTCGTCAGTTAAGGAAAGGATAATTTGAGTAAGAGAATCAATTAGTTTAGTATTGATTGCAGCAGCTTGACTCATGATTAAACAAATGATTGGGAGTTAATTAATTATCTTAATCTAGTCTAGCGCGAGTTAGCAATCCCTAGCGATCTCCAAAAGTCCAGAAAACGGGTTTTTTAAAGAAACCCGTTTTCTAAGTTGATGAAATAAGCTAAAATCGAATCAACTCGTTGCCCTCGCCTTATGTTTTCTATCCAAACTACCTACACTCAAGCTCAAGAAAATTTAGCGAGCCTTCTGGATCGACTGGAAAGCGAGAATAGTATGGCGATTATTACGCGCCCTGGTCATAAAGATATGGCACTATTGAGCGCAGAGGAATTAACTGGCTTATTAGAAACCGTTTATCTTTTGCGATCGCCTGCTAATGCTAGAAAGTTATTGGCAGCACTGGAACGTTCAATGGAGAGGGACGTTCAAACAATACCGGGACAGACAGTTACAGAACTTTGTCAGGAGTTAGGAATTGAACGTCAAGAGTAGGGCAATTGTCTTTGATCACCAATTTCGGGAAGATTTAAGATGGTGGTATAAAACAGATAAAAAAGCTGATTAAGAAAACGGGTTTCTCAAAGAAATCAGTTTTCTTCCGTTTTCTTCTCAAAGAAACCCGTTTTCTCAGTCCAAATGGCGCTTAAACAGAAAACGGGTTTCTCAAAGAAATCAGTTTTCTTCCGTTTTCTTCTCAAAGAAACCCGTTTTCTTCTTTGTTCTCAAAGAAATCAGTTTTCTTCCGTTTTCTTCTCAAAGAAACCCGTTTTCTCAGTCCAAATGGCGCTTAAACAGAAAACGGGTTTCTCAAAGAAATCCGTTTTCTTCCGTTTTCTTCTCAAAGAAACCCGTTTTCTATGACACGGATTGGGGAACTAATTAAGCTTTGTCGCTGTCTTGCTTTGGCTTTAACTGGCGTTTAACCAATGCACCCAAGCCTAACAATCCTAAACCTAATACAGTACTCGGTTCAGGAACGGTGTTGACAGTGACGAATTCATTGGTAGTATCGAGCGCACCGGCAAATGTCCCGACGTTGCCGCCAGAAATTGGCGAACCGGGATAGAGGTTAGTTCCACCTGACGCACCGTAGAAAGTTGCGACATCGTTGGAAGCTATCCCGTCAAAATCAAAAAAGTTGCCGATATCGCTGCCCAGTACATAAACTAACCCGAAGAAGTCAGGCAGCCCGTGGGAGAAGGCGGGGACGAGGGAGTTGCCAGAGAATGACATCATGTAGTCGGTGACTTCACCAGTGAAGGAGTCAATAACACCATCATTATCTAAATCTTCGCCGGTAAACATCCCGGTGACGGTAGCACCTTCGGAGTAGCCACCTTGGAAGAAGTTGAAGGAAGCGGCGCTGGCGGGAAGGACAGTCAGTCCGGCGATCGCGCTAACTGTGCCGGCGAAGACAACACCAGAGAGAGATTTAAAGGTAGTTGTAGTATTCATGAACAATTTTGAAGAAATGTTACGAAAATGTTACCCCCCCCTCGACTTTGTCAAATAAGTCTAGAAAACGGGTTTCTCAAAGAAACCCGTTTTCTCAGTGCGATCGCCTGTGGAAGATCGGGTTTGGGATATTTGTAATGTTTGATACAAAGCTCTGGATTATCTGTTCTTAAGATGAAGGCTGGTGTTGCTAATTGATCGGGAAAGAGGCCGGCGCAAGCAGATAAAAACCGCAGAGAAACTTGTGCCGTGGGATCAAAATTATTAAGCGGAGAATAGCCTCTGACCGGACTTCAACATCAAAGTTAGTAGGAAACTTGTCATCGCCTAAGTAAAGTAACCCTTTATCCACGACACAGCAAAATAGGAAAAATACTTATGAGTTATGGAACCCGTGTTCAAGCTATCTCTCAAGTCACAGACCGTAAACCCCTACCGAGCAAAATTCCTCAACGTTTAGAGGCCCTGTGGGCAACAGATGTCTTTACCCTGAGCAAAATGCAGGCCAGTCTCCCGAAAGACGTATTCAAATCGGTCAAAAACACGATTTTAACCGGGGGAAAATTAGACGTTTCCATCGCCAGTGCGGTGGCGGCAGCGATGAAAGATTGGGCCACGTCCAAAGGGGCGCTGTACTATGCCCACGTCTTCTATCCGATGACCAACGCCACCGCCGAAAAACACGATGGTTTTATCTCCGTGCAGAGCGATGGTTCAGTGATCACAGAATTTACGGGCAAAGTCTTAGTACAGGGGGAACCGGACGGCTCCTCCTTTCCTAACGGCGGCCTTCGCTCCACCTTTGAAGCACGGGGTTACACTGCTTGGGATGTCACCAGTCCCGCCTACGTCATGGAGACGGATAATGGTGTAACCCTGTGTATCCCGACGGTTTTCATCTCTTGGACAGGAGAGGCCCTCGACAAAAAAACGCCGCTTTTACGCTCGATTTCATCGATGAGTAAAGCCGCCACCAGGGTGCTGAGGCTCTTAGGACATACGGAAGTCGCCCCCGTGAACTCCAGCTGCGGCGCTGAACAGGAATATTTCCTCGTAGATGCTCATTTTGCCCATAGTCGTCCCGATTTACTGCTCACCGGTCGCACCCTATTTGGTAAACCCGCCGCCAAGGGTCAACAGTTCGACGATCATTACTTTGGCGCGATTCCCGAACGGGTTCAGGTGTTTATGCAGGAAGTGGAGGAAAGAATGTATCGCCTCGGCATTCCAGCCAAAACCCGCCATAACGAAGTCGCTCCCGGACAGTTCGAGATTGCCCCCTTTTTCGAGGCTGCTAACGTGGCCAGTGACCATCAGCAGTTAATTATGACTTTGCTGAAAAGTACGGCTAAAAAACACGGTTTTGTTTGCCTACTGCACGAAAAACCCTTTGCGGGAATTAATGGTTCGGGAAAACACGTTAACTGGTCCGTCGGCAACGCTACCCAGGGTAATCTGTTGGATCCGGGCGATACTCCCCACGCGAATATGCAGTTTTTGTTATTCTGTGGGGCGGTGATTCGTGGTGTTCACAAGTACGGGGCGCTTTTACGCGCAGTGGTGGCTACTGCCAGCAATGATCACCGTTTGGGGGCAAATGAAGCTCCTCCCGCCATTATTTCGGTATATTTGGGCAGTCAGTTAGAAAAGGTATTCGACCAAATTAGCCAAGGACAAATTGAGGGTTCTGATGCCCCGGGGTTGATGGATCTCGGTGTCGATACCCTGCCGGTGTTCCCCAAGGATCCGGGCGATCGCAATCGTACTTCTCCTTTTGCTTTTACGGGCAATCGCTTTGAATTCCGGGCCGTGGGTTCTAATCAGTCAGTTTCTGGGCCGCTGGTGGCGATGAACACGATTCTAGCCGATTCCCTGACTTGGGTGGCGGATAACCTAGAAAGCCGGATGAAAGCTGGGGAAGACCTCAATACTGCTGCCCAGGGTGTTCTTAAGGAGATCATGGACAAACACAGAAATGTGATCTTCGGAGGTAACGGATATTCCCCGGAATGGCACAAAATGGCGGTAGAAGAGCGCGGTTTGGCTAATCTCCGCACCACTGCCGATGCTTTACCCGTGCTGAGGGCCGATTATATCGAAGAACTGTTTACCCGCATGGGTGTGCTTACCCCCGTGGAACTGGAAAGTCGTTTTGATGTCTATGCGGAACAGTATTTGCTGGCCATCGAGGTGGAGGCGAAACTGGTGGTGAGTATGGCTAAAACGATTATTTATCCGGCTGCCGTTCGCTACTTGTCAGAATTGTCCTCGGCGATCGCTAATGCGGTGGCGATCGGCATCGAGATGGATAAGGAAAGCGCCCAAACCGTCTCGAATCTAATTAAATTACTGATGGATAGCGTCAGCAAACTGAGTGCGGCCATGGCTAAACACGATTTTGACTCGATCGAGGAACATATGCAGTATTCCGCTCAAACGATCCGTCCCTTGATGGATAAGGTGCGCGAATATGCTGACACACTGGAAGGGGAAGTGGCCGACAATTTCTGGCCTCTACCTACCTATCAAGAAATGTTGTTTGTTAAATAACAAGACGGCAAGGAGGGGGTGAATAAATGATTCGGCACCCCCTTCTTTTTAGCTCTGGTAGTTTTAAGTTATGTTAAGAAAAGTAAATATAAACCTAAAACTACCATGGTATTAACTCCGACAATTGGCGAAAAATCCTATAATCGTCAGGATTGGCAAAAAGGCTATCAATCCCAACCTAACGAGTACGATTACGAGGTGGAAGACATCGAGGGGCAAATTCCCGCCGATTTACAGGGTACAGTCTTTAAAAATGGCCCCGGTTTACTCGATATCGCTGGCACTGCGATCGCTCATCCCTTCGATGGGGATGGTATGATCAGCGCGATTAGCTTCAATCATGGGCGTGTACATTATCGTAATCGTTTTGTTAAAACCCAGGGTTATCTCCAGGAACAGAAAGCGGGAAAACCCCTTTATCGCGGTGTTTTCGGCACAAAAAAACCGGGGGGAATTTTCGGCAATGCTTTTGATTTGCGTCTGAAAAATATTGCTAATACTAATGTTATCTACTGGGGTAATAAATTACTGGCACTTTGGGAAGCGGCCGAACCCCATCGCCTCGATGCTAAAACCCTTGATACTATTGGTTTAGACTATCTCGATGGTATCTTAGAAAAAGGCGATGCTTTTGCCGCTCATCCTCGCATCGATCCCGCTTGTATCTTCGATAATCATCAACCTTGTCTGGTAAATTTTGCCATCAAAACGGGTTTATCGAGTGCCATTACTCTCTACGAAATTAGTCCCACGGGTAAGTTATTACGTCGTCATACCCACAGCATACCGGGCTTTTGTTTTATCCACGATTTTGTTATTACTCCCCACTACGCTATCTTTTTCCAAAACCCGGTTGGTTATAATCCTTTTCCTTTTCTTTTTGGGTTAAAAGGTGCGGGAGAATGCGTTATTAATCAACCGGACAAGTTAACTAAGATTATTATTATCCCCCGGGATCCTAACAAAGGAGAAGTGAAAGTTTTAGAAACTCCATCGGGTTTTGTCTTCCATCATAGCAATGCTTTTGAACAAGGGGAGAAAATTTATATCGATTCTATTTGTTATCAATCCTTACCACAACTGGATTCAAATAGCAATTTTCAATCGGTAGATTTTGATAGTTTAGCTCCCGGACATCTGTGGCGATTTACACTAAATTTATCAGAAAATACCGTTACAAGAGAATGTATTCTAGAGCATTGTTGTGAGTTTCCCAGCATTAATCCTGCAAAAGTTGGTCGAGATTACCGTTATTTATACATCGCTGCCACTCATCATGCCACTGGTAATGCTCCTTTGCAAGCAATCTTAAAACTGGACTTATTAACGGGAGAAAAACAGTTACATTCTTTTGCTCCCCAGGGATTTGCAGGTGAACCAATTTTTGTGCCTAAACCCGATGGAATTGCTGAAGATGATGGTTGGTTATTGGTAGTCACCTACGATGCAGCCAATCATCGATCGAATGTGGTAATCTTAGATGCTAAAGATATCACTAATTCCCTAGCAGTTATCCATCTTAAACATCATATTCCCTACGGGTTACACGGTAGTTGGACCAGACAATGTTTTTAAGTTAATTCTGTGGGGGTGGATTGAAAACCCACCTTAACTCAACTTTACTCTTGAGAGCCTTCTTGTAGTAGCCAAAAACCAGCGAAGGATTCCGATTCAGGGTTAGATTGAACGGCTAAAAAATGCAGATTATTGGCTTTTTGTTTAGCTTCTTCAAAGTTTTTGGCTTCCTTTAAAGTCTCGGTATTAGTGACGTTGACGAGAATCCAGCTATCACTAGCACCCGTTTCTAAACGTAGCACGGGACGGGAACCAGTTTCTAACTTTAAATAGGCCATTTCTAACCCTGACATCCAACCAGCTAGGGGTAAAGCGCGGGGGGAAAAAATAACTAAACCGGGGATTTTTAGATTTTCATCTAATCCCATCCCTAGTATAGGCAAATTTTCTCCGAAGCTAATATCCCAATCTTTTAGAGCATGAAAAGAAGACAATTCTAGCGTAACAAAAGCCCATTTATCTGCCTTATCTCCCCGGACAGCATCGGGAAGGGGAACAGCATTTAAAGGGGGATAATTCACGGAAGCGGTTTTAGTTAAATTTTGATCATAACCAACTTCTTGGGGATAGAAATTAACCATTCTTTCTTCTATCCATCTCGTTAAAGCATGAGTGCGACGACTAGGGGAAGCGGGAACACCGATATCCTCGCAAGCTTTGCTAATCATGTTATTCATCTGACGACGGAAAAAGCGAATTTTTTTGGGAGTTACTCCCGCTGCCTTGATAGCTGCAGTAATTGCCTCTCCTAACCATTGGGAATTAACCATCGTATTAGGACAATAACTGGCATATTTAAATATTGTATCGGAGGGGCGATCGATTGTTGCCGGAGTTTCACAGATTAACAATTCCCATCTTTTTTTATTATTTTCATCCACCACCGGCCGCGAATAAAAATCAAGTTCCCAAATAGTCATATTTTTTTAGTTATCAGTTATCAGTCATCAGTGAGGGGTTAGGGTGTTGGGGTTTTAGGGTGGTCACTGCGTGCGCGTTGCGGGGGGTGTTGGGGTTTTAGTTGAAATTCCCCCATCTCCCCACTTCCCCACTTCCCCACTTCATAATTCATAACGAAGTGGTCTCCCTATCCCCTATCCCCGACAACAGTACGAACGCGGTAGATAGGACGTTTTTGGGATTCATGGTAAGTTCGCATCAAAATTTCTGCCAAAAGACCAAAACAGAGTAATTGTACCCCAGTTAAAAAGAATAACACGGCCAAGATTAACAAAGGTCGATCGCCGATTTCTTGTCCGAAACCGAGTTTGAGAATAGTCAGATAAGTACCTAAAATAATCC
Source organism: Microcystis sp. M44BS1 (assembly GCF_020244875.1). Lineage (NCBI taxonomy): Bacteria > Bacillati > Cyanobacteriota > Cyanophyceae > Chroococcales > Microcystaceae > Microcystis > Microcystis sp. M44BS1. Next base: position 1,728 of record NZ_JADBVM010000204.1, on the reverse strand, counting down.
CCACTACCATGGATATCAGTCCGTAGAGTCCAAAAATGTGCATCGGACGGGTGAGGAACTTTTTCATAAAAAAGACAGTAAATAAGTCCATAATCACGCGAATTGTGCGACCTAAACCATATTTACTCTGTCCGAACCTTCTAGCGTGGTGATTAACGGGAATTTCGGTTATTTTTGCCCCTTCAATAAAAGCTAATGTGGGTAAAAATCGATGTAATTCCCCGTAGAGATTCATATCGGCGATTAATTCGGCTCGATAGGCTTTCAAAGAACAACCGTAGTCGTGTAATTTGACCCCTGTTACCTTGCCAATCAGCCAATTAGCTATTTTTGAGGGTAAAAGCCGTTTTACCCGGTCATCTTGGCGATTTTTGCGCCAGCCACTCACGAGGTCATAACCTTCCTCTAATTTGGCCAATAATAGGGGTATATCATTGGGATCGTTCTGTAAATCGCCGTCGAGGGTAACAATTATCTGTCCCGTGGCATAATTAAATCCGGCAGCCATGGCGGGGGTTTGTCCGTAGTTGCGTCGCAATATTACCGCCTTGAGATCATCGCGATTTTTGGCTAAATTAGTTAAAACCTCGGTGGAACCGTCCTTAGAACCGTCGTCAACACAGATTATCTCGTAGTTAATTTGATAAGAACGCAGAATCGTGGCTATACTCTCGACGAGATGGGGAATACTGTCCACTTCGTTATATATGGGAACCACTACCGATAAAGTCTGGATAGCAGCCTGTGGGTTTGGTTCGTTGACACTGATGGACGGTGTAATCGGGGACATATTTGACTGACGCGGGGACGTTTTGGGGCGATTGTATCACAATTCAGTGATCAGGAGATAGGAGACAGGAGACAGTATTCAGGAGTCAGTATTCAGGAGATTATTTTTATTTATTCTCCCCTCTCCGGCGCTCCCTTCTCCCCACACCCCACACCCCACACCCCACACCCCTTATCCCTGTTCACTGTTTACTGCTCCCCGTTCCCCTTTCTCTGTTTCCTTTTTGGCTAAAATTGCCTGACGAAAACCTAAGACGACGAGAATATTGGAGAGGGTGAGGAAAAATTCGGCGCTGCCGTGTAACCAATCGACGTTGGCTAATTCTTGACCATAGTGGATTTTGGCGTAGATACCGGCAGGAATGGTGATAAAAACGAAGATTAACAGCACATAAAAGCCAATTAAGGCTAAAAGGGGCATTTTTCCCGAACGAGTGATCAACCAAAGAAACCCCAGATAGGGAAACAGGGAGATGGCAAATAAACTCTCTTTATTCATTGTTAACGCTAATTTTACTGGAACGCCACAGCCACCAACCGGCAGCACAGAGGGTAAAATTTCCTAAGACAGTCATGGCTGCCTGTAGGGTGACTAACCAGGATAAGGCACTGATATTATCAAAAAAATGCCATGTACAGGCACACATGGCCCCAATTAAAGCGGGTAACATTCCCCAAGATAACATTCGCCACGATCGATCGCTACTGATTTCGCCATAGGTCCACACTAACCAGATCGCCGCTATCCATTCTACGACACTCGATACATGAACTATCCACGTCGGTATTGATAAAGCATTCATTGGCAAAGAAAAAAGTAAAAAGTTAAAAATAGGTTTTAGGGTTTTAGGGTTTTAGGGTTTTAGGGTTTTAGGGTTTTAGGGTTTTAGGGTTTTAGGGTTTTAGGGTTTTAGGGTTTTAGGGTTTTAGGGTTTTAGG
>NZ_JADBVM010000203.1:0-24469 GCF_020244875.1 Microcystis sp. M44BS1 | reverse complement strand
GCCGGGGGTGGGTTTGTGGCTCTTAATGGGGATATCACTGCTGCTGGTGGCGGTGGTGTATCAACCCCGGAACCTAGTGGTATAGTGAGTTTAATCGCTGTTGGTGCCTTGGGTGCCGCTTCCCTTCGTCGTCGGGGATAAGGGAGGAGGGGCAACTACAGAGGGGTTGCCCCGAAATTGGTTAAATATTATCAATATTCTTTTACATTTCCTCGGCAATTTGTTAAGGTGATAAGGTGAAAGAGGAATAACAATCAATAGAGCCAATGACTCCCCAATTAATGATTCAACCTTCGTCTTTAATTAGAGAAGGGGTTGAACTCCGCGAATTTGGTAACATTTATTTATTCAGGTTTACTTCAGAGCTACAATCTCGTTTTGAGCAGTTATTAGCTAAGAAGAAAACTGACAGTCTCTCTGTTGACGAAGAAGCGGAGTATGCTGGACTTTCTGAACTAGAGCGCGTTTTTACGCTTATTAACGCCCAACTTGCCACCAAAAGTCAATGGTGTCCCTATCAACTCGAAGAATAGTCCGACAACGAGCTAACTTTGCAACGAGTCAACGAGTCAAAGAAATAAGTAGAGGTAGAACCTCGCTTATCTGCGTTGCAAGGTAAAACCTTGCAACGAGTCAAAGTCCTTTTTTTAATTAGAGAAAATATGCAGATAAAAGACATGACTCCCCAAGAGTTACAAAGTTTAATCCGTAATACAGTAGATGATACTCTAGATGAATACTTTGGTGATCCAGATGAGGGAAAACAAGTTAAGGAGTCTTTTAAAGAAAAGTTATTAGAAATCCAACAAAAAAGACTACAAGGAAGAGCGACTATTCCCGCAGCTGAGGTGGATAAAAGATATGGGATAGAACCTTAAATGAGCTATTCTGTTACTTTTGAACCAGAGTCGATAACTGATTTAGATTTGATTACCGATTTTATCAGACTGAGGATTCTTAATAAAATTAAATGGTTAGCCATCAACTTTGAACAGATAACCCCCCTACCTCTTACGAGAGAATGGTCAGGGTTTTATAAATTAAGAGTAGGAGATTATCGGGTTATTTATGAATTTGATCGAGAGAGTAGGATAATTATTATTATTAGAGTAGGTCATAGAAGTGAAGTTTATGACTAAATACTTACTAAAATAATTAGGATCAGCAATAAGCTAAGATACATTTTAAACGCCTATTCTTACTTTATTGCCTGTGCTTTAAGTCGGGTAACAAAGGGAGAATTTCCAGCTTTTTCTCGCATTTTTTGGGCAAATTCTAAATCAGCTTGGATAGCTTGATCTAATTCATCTCTATGTTCCCAATAGTAAGCTAATGCTGAGTGAATTTGACTCATACTTAAATCACGATGGTTAATGTGAATTTCTTCTGGAGTCCAACCGTAGGCTATTTGTGCCATAACTAGATCAATCACTTTCAGGGTAGAACCCGCAATTATTGGTACTCCCCGATGATCAATTGCAATATGTTTATAGTCTGTGAGATTTGTTGTCATGTAGAGAGGGTTAAGCTAAGACACATTTATGATTATACTAAGTACCTAGGCAAAATTAATTACACATATCTAACCACCTCTTGCCTCTTGCATGAGTGCCTATCTTGACTAGGAAATTTATTTTGCACTACTACTTACCTCATTGCCGCAAATTCTTGGGACAAGTGGCTTAAGCTAAGTAGGGAGGCAAAATTATTTGTAGGATGGGTTAGCGGTAGCGTAACATAATCGGGCGTTGGGTTTCATGCTTCAACCCAACCTACGTTCATCTTATATTTAATTCCACCCACCCACTTACTTGTCTATACCCAATATAAAAAACGGTCTCCCTAAACCAGTTGCTAAAATCGCCGCCATGGACAGTCAATTACTTGATAAACTCGGACAATTACAAAACCTCTTAAAAACCAGCGAAAAGGCTCTGATTGCCTATTCTGGGGGCGTGGATAGTACCCTAGTGGCAAAAGTGGCTTATGATCTGCTAGGGGGTCAAGCATTGGCAATTACGGCGGTTTCCCCTTCCCTACTGCCGGAAGAATTGGAAGAAGCGATCGCTCAAGCCGATTATATCGGTATTCGGCATGAATTGGTGGAAACCGAGGAAATGAATAACCCCAATTACACCAGTAATCCCGTTAATCGCTGTTATTTCTGCAAAAGTGAGCTACACGACACCCTTAAACCCCTTGCTCTCGCTCGTGGTTATTCCTACGTCATCGATGGCGTTAATGCGGATGATTTAAGGGATTATCGTCCCGGGATTCAAGCAGCTAGGGAGCGCGGCGCTCGTTCACCTTTGGCGGAAATTAGTATCACAAAAAGCGAAGTTCGTCAACTATCTCGTTACTTAAATTTACCTTGGTGGGATAAACCGGCGCAACCCTGTTTAAGTTCCCGTTTTCCCTACGGGGAGGAAATTAGCCTGGAGAAATTGCAAAGAGTCGGACGGGCGGAGATTTATCTGCGAAAATTAGGTTATCGTCAATTACGGGTGCGATCGAGCGGCGATACGGCACGGATTGAATTACCGGCAGCGGAAATTCCCGACTTTATTAATCGGACAAATTTAAGCGAATTAGTCGCTGATCTGCAAAAATTAGGCTTTATCTATGTCACCCTCGATCTAGAAGGTTATCAAAGCGGCAAGCTTAATCGAGTCCTCTAGGAGTGAGGTGATGGTAGAGTGGGAATTATGAATTAGGAAGTGGGGAAGTGGGGAAGTGGGGGAATTTCAACTAAAACCCTAACACCCCAAAACCCCAAAACCTAAAACCTGTCCCCTGACAACACAGAAGTCACTCGATCGGATATATTAAAAAAATGTTAAAAAGCCAGGGAGCGGACTGATGAACCTTTTTCTGGGGTTCCTAAGTCTTTATCCCTAAACCTCTAATTGCCAAGGCGAGGATAGATGAGTCAACTACAAAATGCCTTTACCCTATTCCTGAGCCTGTTGGTGGAAGCGATGCCTTTCTTACTGCTAGGGGTGATTCTCTCTAGTATTCTTTTAATATTTGTCGATGAACGTCGCCTAGTTGCCTTGATGCCTCGCAATGCTGTTTTAGGAGCATTTGTGGGGGGATGTATTGGTTTTTTGTTTCCCGTCTGCGAGTGTGGCAATGTGCCGGTGGCGCGACGTTTACTTGTGCAAGGAATGCCGAATGCAGTAGCGGTTAGTTTTCTCTTAGCAGCGCCGACAATTAACCCGATTGTTATCTGGTCCACTTGGGTAGCTTTTCGCGATCAACCGGAAATTGTTTTCTATCGAGTTATCTTTTCTTTGTTCATCGCTACGGTTATCGGTATTATCTTTAGTATCCAAAAAGATCCCCGACCGCTACTACAAACCTCTTTGGCAAAAAGTCTCAATTGGCAACCGCAAACACCGGAAAAAGAATCTATCCCACTACTACTACAATCCGGTTCTTTTCTGATCGGTAATTCTGGGCAAACTTTGCGCTTAGACGAAAGTTTTGCCGCCACTGCTGTCCTCCCGGCAGTGCAAGCTATCCCGATGAAAAGGCGCTGGTTAACTTTTGTGGAAAACGTGGTGATGGAATTACGGGAATTAGGAGGAGTGTTAATCCTAGGAAGTGCTATAGCGGCCGGTTTACAGGTGTTTGTTCCCCGGGAATTTATTCTTAATTTGGGTCAGGATCCGATTACTTCGATCTTGGCAATGATGCTGTTAGCGGTCATTGTTTCGATTTGTTCCACAGTTGATTCTTTTTTTGCTCTCTCCTTTGCCTCTAGTTTTACCAGTAGTTCCCTGCTGGCTTTTCTAGTGTTTGGTCCAATGATTGACCTGAAAGGGATTGGTTTAATGTTGTCTATTTTTAAACCAAGAATGTTAATTTATCTCTTTGCTTTAGCATCGCAAATGACTTTTTTACTCACCTTGGCTCACAGTTATTTATTCTAGGTCAGTTCCTAGATAGTTTTTCCCATGAATTCATCACGTCTAAAAATAATCGCCCCCCAATTTATCGATATTATTGCCCTAATCGGTTGGGGGTCGTTACTATTTAAATACTGGATAACTGGACAATTAAATTTACTGATCCATCCTAATTATTTTATCCTGGTTCTCATCACCAGTATTGCTTTATTTGCCCTAGGATTAGTCAAGCTTTGGACATTATTAAAACAGTGGCAAAAAAAGATTAATTTAGATAGTAATGATAATCGATCGCATATTACCATTCTTCCCCAACATTTTGGCTCAGGTTTATTAGTAATAACTGCCCTTTTAGGCCTATTTATCGCCCCGCAGCCCCTCAGCAGTCAAATCGCATTACAGAGGGGAATTAGTGAATCTTTACCCCTGACTCGCGTGCAAACTCAATCCTTTGGCACTACCGTTAAACCGGAGGAAAAAAGTTTAATTGAATGGGTAAGAACTTTGAATGCTTACCCCGAACCTGATGCTTACACAGGACAACCGGTAAAAGTCACAGGTTTTGTGGTGCAATTGCCCCAACTACCCGATAATTATCTATTAATTAGTCGCTTTATTCTTACCTGTTGTGCCGTGGATGCTTATCCCGTCGGTTTACCGGTGAAACTATCAGGAAGTCGCGGTCAATATCCCAATGATACTTGGTTAGAAATTACCGGAGAAATGGCCACGGAATCTTTACCGGTAGAGGTAGGAAAATCAACCACCAGAAGACAATTAGTAATTAAGGCCAAATCCGTGAAACCTATACCCACTCCTGCGGATCCCTACGGATATTAACAGTTATCAGTTATCAGTTATCAGTTATCAGTGAGCAGTTATCAGTTAAGTAGGTGGGTGGAATTAAATATAAGATGAACGTAGGTTGGGTTGAAGCATGAAACCCAACGCCCGATCATGTTACGCTACCGTTAACCCATCCTACAAATAATTGTGCCTCCCTACTTATCAGTTATCAGTTATCAGTTGTTCCTAACCATCTACTATAATGATCAAGACCTTACAACTACAACCGATTGATAAATTAGCAATAACACTAATTCTATCGCTAACCTTAGTAATTGGTGGCTTAATTTGGTTGGGTAATAGCTGTGGTAATCAATGTCTTTTACAAACCGGCCCAAGGGTCAAGGAATTTAGCTGGGAAAATCGAGAAATTGGAGCGGAAGATCAAGCATTTATTATCACTTTTGATCGTCCGATGGATCATGCTAGTGTAGAAAAAAATCTAGTTATCGATCCTCCGCTGCCGGGGAAGTTTAGTTGGGCCGGAAGACGATTAGCTTATACTCTCACTTCTCCCATTCCCTACGGAGAAAAATATCATCTGCAAATTGAAGGTGCGCGGGAACAATTTCGCAGCGGTAATCGATTAGGACAAACCCTAGCAATCTTTGAAAGAGAATTTAAAAGTCGGGATCGTGCTTTTGCCTATATCGGCACTAATGGGGAAGAACAGGGAAGATTAATTTTTTATAACTTGACCGAGGAGAAGAAAACCCTCTTAACCCCCGCAAATTTGACCGTTATGGCTTTTGAATTTTACCCTGATGGTAAAAAAATCCTCTTTTCGGCCGTGGCGAAAAATCAGGGGATACAGGGAATTCGTGAACTACAGCTTTACCAAGTTGATTTTGGCCAATCTTCCCCAAAAATTGAGTTAGTGCTAGACAATAAAGATTATCAAAATAATCATTTTGATTTAGCTAAAGATGGGGAAACTATTGTCGTGCAGAGAATTGAGCGCCGCAATCCGATTAACTTCGATTTATGGGCAGTTAAATCGGGGGAAAAACCTAAACAATTAAACATTCAAGGTGGAGAATTTTTGATTGCACCTGATAGTAAAACTTTGGCTGTCACCCAGGGGGAAGGAATCGCCCTTTTGCCTTTAAAAACCGAAACAAAACCCCTAGATTTTTTACCAAAATTTGGGCGAATTTTGAATTTTTCTGCTGATGGTACGGCTGCGGCAATGGTAAATTTTAATACTGATAATGCCAAAATGCGTTATATTCGATCGCTTTTTTATGTCAATAATCAAGGATTACAAAAACGCTTACTCAATCTACAAGGTTCGATTATAGATTGTCAATTTAATGCCACCAGTAGTGACTTGTATTGTTTGTTAACCGAGTTAGTTACTAACAGTCAAGAGTACAAAGAAAAACCCTATTTTGCTAAAATAGATGTGAAGACTGGTCAAGTAACTCCCCTACTGGAATTAGCCGATTATCGTGATATTCACATTAGTTTATCTCCCGATAGTTTAGCGATTATTTTTGATCAACTTCGCACCAGTTATGATACTAATCCGACTAATCCCTTGACTACCGATTCAGGAGAAACAATTATCGGTGGTCGTTTGTGGATGTTAATTCCTCCCCTACAAGATGGAGTGAAAGCAAGTAAATCTGATTTAATTGAATTACCTCTAGCGGGAATTCGTCCCCAGTGGATGCCGTAGAATTTCATTATTAACTTGGGAATTATTTCGATGCTGTCAAACTCAGAAAAATTAGCCAAATTGCGTCAGTATTTTGTTAGTGGTGCCACTCGTTCCTATCAATTCCGTCGTCAGCAGTTAGAGAAGTTAAAACAGGCAATCATTAAATATGAAGCAGAAATCTATCAAGCTTTATATAGCGATTTAAAGAAAAGTCCCGAAGATTGTTGGATTACTGAAAATGGGTTCCTTTTGGTGGAAATTAATACAGCTTTAAAAAATTTGCGCTCATGGATGCAACCCAAACCCGTTAAAACTAATCTCTTAAATTTTCCCTCCTCCAGTCAAATTATTCGGGAACCCTTGGGAGTAGTTTTAATTATTGGCGCTTGGAATTATCCCCTCCAATTGTTATTAGTGCCTTTAGTTGGTGCCATTGCTGCAGGTAACTGCGCGGTATTAAAACCGAGTGAATTTGCCTCAGCGACGGAAAAATTAGTAGTTAAAATAATTGAAGAAATATTCCCTGAAGAATATGTGTTAATTATTCTGGGAGATGGTGCGGAAGTAATTCCGAATATGTTAGACAGTTTCACCTTTGATCATATATTTTTTACTGGCAGTACCAGGGTAGGAAAAATTATTTATCAACTAGCAGCAGAAAAGTTAATTCCTGTTACTCTAGAATTAGGGGGAAAAAGTCCCTGTGTTATCGAAGCTGATGCTAATATTTCCGTGGCAACCCGTCGCATTGCCGTGACAAAATTCTCTAATTGTGGTCAAATGTGTATCGCAGCTGATTATATTTTGGTACATCAATCCCAGCAGGAGAATTTGATCAGAGAATTAGCCAATACTATTGTTAATTTTTTTGGTGAAGATGCGAGATTAAGTGCTGATTATGGTAAGATAATTAATGAGAAACAATTTGATCGCCTGATTGACTTTCTCCAAGATGGTGAGATTGTTTTTGGAGGCAAAACCGATCGAGAAAATTTATATATTCAACCAACTTTATTAACTAATGTTTCCCTCGATGCTCCTATTATGCAAGGGGAAATATTCGGTCCAATTTTACCGATCATTGCCTTTAGCACTTTTGAGGAAGCTTTAGCAATTATTGCTAAAAACCCTAACCCTCTAGCTTTTTATCTGTTTACTACCAAGGCAAATACTGAAAAGAAATGGTTAGAATCAGTCCAGTTTGGGGGAGGTTGTATTAACAACAATAGTTTTCATTTTACTAATCCTAGTTTACCCTTTGGTGGTCGGGGAAATAGCGGTATTGGTAGCTACCATGGTCGTTTTTCCTTTGAGAATTTTAGTCACCAAAAAGCGATTATGAAAACACCTCTTTGGTTCAATCCCGCTTTAAAATATCCGCCTTTTAAGGGGAAGTTAGGCTTATTTAAGTTATTAGTTCGGTAAAAAGCTAAGTAGGTAGGTGTTAAAAACTGTCAGATACCCCCCTTATTAAGGGGGATCCCCCCGCCTATCGGCACCCCCCTTATCAAGGGGGGCAGGGGGGATCGGCACCCCCCTTATTAAGGGGGGCAGGGGGGATCAAAGGCAAAATCTATGTTCAATTTAATTATAACTACTTACTTACAGTTTAAGTTAAAGCTTTTAAGAGAGCTTGAAATTTCAGCTGAATTTCTGCTAGTTCTTTTTCCGGATCGGAACCGGCAACAATACCCGCACCGGCGTATAATCGCGCTCGATCGCCTTTAATTAATGCCGAACGAATACCAACAATAAACTCACTATTATTTTGACAATCGATCCAACCCAAAGGAGCCGCATAAAGAGAGCGATCGAAGGTTTCATAATGACGAATTTGTGCTAAAGCGATCTCGGTGGGAACCCCAGCAACAGCAGGAGTGGGGTGTAGTTGGGCAACAATTTCGAGGGGATGGATGGAGGGTTTTAGTTTGGCATGAATAGGAGTCCAGAGATGTTGAATATTGGAGAGTTTTAACAATCTAGAGGGAGAATTTTGCGGATTTAAGCCAATTTGTCGCAGTTTTTGGTTAATAAAGTCACTAACAGCCCGATGTTCCCGTTGTTCTTTTTCACTAGCGAGGAGTTTATTGGCAAAGAGAGCATCTTCGATCGCATTTTCTCCCCGGGGGGCGGATCCCGCTAAAGCATCGGTGATTAATTGCCCCTGATGGACAGTTAATAAGCGTTCGGGACTAGCGCCAATAAAATGATCTCCCCGTCCATTGCCGAGGGAAAAAGTGTAGCAATCGGGATGACGCTGACGCAAATTATCGAGACAGTTTACCAGATGAAAAGGACGGGGAGAAATCACGTCAAGAGCGTGAGCGAGGACAATTTTGCTAAATTTTTGAGCATGGATAGATTGGAGGGCATCGGCAACAGCCGCTTGAAAATTATAGGTAGGATGAATATAATAACTACAGGGATCCTGACGGGGATTTTGTCGGCAATTGCTCGAGTTATTTTGGATAATTTTGAGGTTATTAATAGTTTCTTCGAGGGAGTTTTCTATTTCTTCTTCGCCGGTGATTAAGAGATTGGTAAGGAAAAAATATTCCGACTGTTTTTTGATAATTTGAAACTTAGGCAGGGTTAGGGTAGCTGAGGGAAAGGGAGTAGCTGTTGCCGAGTCGAAAAAAGTGAAACTGCAAAAGATGCGGGGAGTAATCTCGCTATAGTTGTCGATTTTGATAATTCTTTGTTGACAGTTTTCAATAAATTTTTGAGCTTTTAAAAAACGTTGTTTGCCGTGGAAAGTGGCAGCAAAGGCGATGCCGTAGCCGAGAAGAGCGGTTTCCCGTTCGGGATTTTCCCAATAACAATGGGTGGGATAGCTAGGGGCAATCCGAGAGAGAATTTCTAGGGGATCAAGGGGGGAAATTTTTTGACAAAAACTGACGATCAACCGATTTCCCTTTTCTGCGGCTAACAGTTGCGGGTTGAGGATAAAGTCATAGAGGCCGCGAAGATCAGCAATCGGACTATCAGGATAGGAAAGGCGAGGAACGGCAGAAGTCATGTCAAGTTTTTTGTATTTTTTGCAAAAAAACCATGATTAATGGTATGTAATCCCCACAGATGTGGCCAGAGTCAGCAATCTCTTTTTAACTATGGTATCGGAGAAAGGGTCTTTAGGCAGAAAGGGAAGGGGATATTTGTGACGATTAGCCGGGTTGGAGACAAATGAAGGCTTAAAATCTCCAGAGATGGCTATTATTTAAATGGGCAAAAAAATTAATTTAATAATTTCTACTTTACAAGTTTGTGGAAATTGCCACCACGGGACAAGTGGGGATACATTGTTCACAAACCACACAACGGGAACGCAAAAACTTGAGACGAAAACTTTCGGGATCAAGGGTTAAAGCTTCCGTGGGACAAACTCCCGTACATAACCCACAATCGACGCATTTTTCTTCATCAATGACGATTTCGCGACTAACTTGGGAAACGCCAATATTTTGTAATTGTAACCATTCGATCGCCGCTTCCAACTCATCGATATCTCCCGATAATTCTAATACTAATGTTCCCACTTGATTGGGGGCAACTTGGGCGCGGATAATATTAGCGGCGATGTTAAAATCCTTTGCCAGTCGATAGGTAACGGGCATATGGACGGCTTTTTTGGGAAAAGTGAGAGTAACGCGTTTTTTCATGCAGCCTTTCCGATCTAAAGAATCTTTTTTGCTTATTTGCCGAAAACGGCTGGAATTACAATAGCAGCAGTAGCGGCAACGATTAGACCAAAAGCCAAATTAACTACCTGTTGATCAGCTTTTTGGTAGGTATCGATGCTAAGACTAAGTTCACGGATTTGGTTGATCACGTCTCCTAGCTTTTTTTCAATGTTTTGAAGGTTACTTTCTAAAGTTTCTAATCGCCCCTCAATTGTATGAACATTCCCTTCTAGCCTTTTTAGCTGTCCCTCTATTCGATCGAGTCTTTCTTCAGTCATAATTATTACCCATCTCTAACTTGATTGTAACTCAATCGACACCAATACTAAAAGAGCGCAGCAATCGTTACAATAGGACAAAGTAAACTTTGATTAAATGTCCATGACAGCCACCACACCCACCAACAAAACCAGAAATCTGCTGCTGGCAGTAACGGCAGTTATCCTTAGTGTAGCGATTTTCTTCGGGTTTCAAACCACCGCTAGTTCCGTATCTTTGGAAGCGCAAGCGGAAAAAGCGACACCTTTCGAGCTTGCCCTCAGCAATGGTAAACCCACCCTGACAGAATTTTATGCTAATTGGTGTACCAGTTGTCAGGCGATGGCCCCTGAAATTGCCGAAATTAAAAAACAATACGGTAATGCCATTAATTTTGTCATGCTCAACGTTGATAATAATAAATGGTTGCCGGAAATTCTCCGTTATCGTGTGGATGGTATTCCCCATTTTGTCTTTTTAAATAACCAAGGACAACCGGTTGCCCAAGCGATCGGAGAACAACCAAAATCAATTTTAACTGCTAATTTAGAAGCACTTTTAACTAATTCTACCCTACCCTATGCCACCACTACGGGAGAGACTTCTGATTTTAATATCCTTGTGGGCGCTAGTCAAACCGATCCCCGCAGTCACGGCAGTCAAGTTAAGCAGTAAGCAGTTATCAGTTATCAGTTATCAGTTATCAGTTATCAGTTATCAGTAATCAGTAATCAGTAATCAGTTATCAGTGGAAAGCTTAGGGCTGAAAGCTATCATTCAAGAGTCAACTATCAACTAAGTACATTTCATTGACTAAAACCTTTTAATTATGGCGATTATTGTCCAACATTTGACCACAGGTAACGAATATATATTTCTAGGAGTTAGTGGGGGTGAAAGTAAGAATATTTTACCCACCAAAATGTTAGGAGATTTCTTCGCAACGGAGGCTCCAGATAAATCTCGATCGGTGACGGTTTGTGATGATCAAGGCCGGATACTTTGGTTTCCCGTCACAGAAATAATTGTGGTGGAGGTAGATGGTCAAAAACCCGAAGAATTATTACCAGAAATTATCGCTCCTGAACCAGTTCCTTTACAATTAGATAAAGAGAATCAACCTCAGTCCCCAGAAAATCAAGGAAACATCGATGAATTTGCCGAAGATGACGATTGGATCTAGAATTAAATATCTAATTTTAGCGGGAATAATTGCCCTATTTGCTATTGGCTTTAATTCCCTCTATTCTGTTTCTCAAAACTCGATCGCTTCCTTCCCCGTTGCCGAAGTTCAACCCCAATATCTTAACGATTGGACACCGCAATTAGAGGCAGAATTTCAACAAAGGGCCAAGCAGGTTATTAACCATTTTGCTAAGGCAGAAAGTTATGGCAATTTGTGGGGAGAAAACGAGAAAAGATCCTATCCTATGGCCATGTTTGATTTCTTGGCAGGAAACCGGCAAAAAGCCCTAGATTTCCTGCAGCAGGATGACCCACAAAAACGGGAACAGGCCCACACCGATTATATAGATTATTATTTTTCTTTTACCCTGAAAGGACAAATTAGAAAATATTTTCTTCTCGGAAAGTATCTCGATCCTGTTTATCGTCAGAGAATGTATAATGCGGCGAAAATTTGGACAGAAACCGACCCTTTACAACGCCCCCATCCTATCCATGGTACTGGCCAAGGCACGGGTAATGATTGGAGTATAACAAGACGGGGTTTATGGGTAGATAGTCGCAATACTGATAACCTGCGAGCGATGCGCGAAACATCGGTTTATCTGATGGCCGAAGAAACAGGAAATGAAGCAACTCGTCAAATTTATAAGAGCAAAATTAAGCGTTACGTTTCAGCTTTATATAACATCGGTATGGGAGAATGGGATTCAGAAGTTTATCACGGTCATACCTTTGCTCCCTATCTCAATCTCTACGATTTTGCTCAAGATACGGAAGTTAAACAATGGGCAAAAATGGCCTTAGATTGGTTATCCATGGCCGCTAGTGTTAAATATTATCGCGGTGGTTGGGGTGGCCCTGTAAAACGCGATTATGGTGATGGCCATGGCGTAATGCGATCTCACGCAGTCCGCACTTTTTGGTTATACTTTGGTGATACTCCCGTCGCCAATAATCGCCCGGAATTGGACTCTCTTTATCTAATTACCAGTCGTTATCGTCCTCCTTTAGCAGTGATGGAATTAGCCCGAAAAAACTTTAATAAACCGGTAGAAATTCTCGCCAGTAAACCCCTATATGAAAACTGGAAACCGGGCAATAATCAGAGTCCGGGTTATTGGGAAACTCAATTTATTGGGGCTAGTTATCAAATGGGTAGTCTGGCGGGAACTTTCCCCGATGGCGATGTGGCCCCGTTTAAATTAATGGCCTTTAATCAACAAAAAGGGGTGGATTTTTTTGTGGCTAACACTGGCAACAATGGCGTAAAACCGGGCAAAAATCCCGGGGATGAAATCGGACAATATCGCAATCTTTTAATCTGGTTACGACCAGCAGATCAAGCTTTTTTCTGGCAATTACCGAAAACCGCCAAGGTAGAAAAAGATGATAATATCTGGTTTATTCAATTAGAAAAAACTTGGTTAGCTCTGAGATTAATAAATCTTTCTTCTCCTGAAATGATCGAGATTCCTAATTCCCCTTATCCCGATGATAATACCTACCAAGCTTTACCCACAGGTAACAATTATGCGGGTTTTGCTCTGGAAGTGGGAGAAGCGGCAACCCAGGGCAGTTATGAGAATTTTAAGAGCATATTTAAGCAAAAAAGTCAAGTAAATTTAACTCAAATTAACCAAGGCAGCCTCTTATTTAAAGGCAGTCAAGGGCAGAGTTTACAATTTACCTATAATCAAATCAATCTACTGCCGATGTTAATTCGTAACGGTCAAAAGCACGATTGGTTAAAAAATTTCGCCCTTTATAACAGTTTAAGTCGAGATAACTCTCCTGTTTCTTTGGGTTGGAAAAAGGGCAAATTAACCGTCAAAGCAGGGAAATATAAGTTTTCCAATGCTTTGATCCTCTCCTCTCCTTAAGTTAGTTATTCTCGACTATTTATTCAGCAGACCCTAGTTATGAGGAAAGGCAAAAGGCAAAAGGCAATAGGCAATA
Source organism: Microcystis sp. M44BS1 (assembly GCF_020244875.1). Taxonomy (NCBI): domain Bacteria; kingdom Bacillati; phylum Cyanobacteriota; class Cyanophyceae; order Chroococcales; family Microcystaceae; genus Microcystis; species Microcystis sp. M44BS1. Next base: position 10,967 of record NZ_JADBVM010000203.1, on the reverse strand, counting down.
GGCAGCTTTGTTCTCCCCACTTCCCCACACCCCACCTGCCCCCCCGATGTCGGGGGGGGTTGGGGGGGGTCACACCCTGTCCCCACGAAAAACTTTTTCAGCACCCTATTTATGAGGATTGATCAGACCATTTGCGCTTGATTTAATACCTCTTGCAATTCTTCTCCTTCGATTACTTCCGTGGTCAAAAGATTAGCAGTAATCGACTCTAATAAATTGCGGTTGTGACTGAGAATTGCTAGGGCTTTTTGGTAACTAGCGTCGATAATTTGTTTAACTTCTTCATCGATCGCTTTGGCCGTATTTTCTCCGATCGAACGCCGGGGACTACCCTGATTATTACCTAAAAAATTAGCCTGTCCTGTTTTATCGTAGGCTAGGGGACCCAGGGATTTACTCATACCATAAATTGTCACCATTCTTTCCGCAATATCCGTCGCCCTTTGTAAATCATCGGAAGCGCCATTAGTGACACTGCCAAAAATTAATTCTTCGGCTGCCCGACCGCCCAATAACATAGTAATTTGTTCTTTAAATTCGGTTTCTGTCATCAAAAAACGGTCTTCCGTGGGAATTTTCAGGGTATAACCCAAAGCGGATAAACCCCGGGGAACGATGGAAATTTTCTCGACGCGACCACCTCCCGGCATGACAGCACCGACTAAAGCATGGCCTACTTCGTGATAAGCGACGATTTTCTTTTCTTTTTCCGATAAAACCCGACTTTTCTTTTCTAAGCCAGCGATAACTCTTTCTATCGCTTCTTTAAAATCAATTTGACTGACTTTTTCCCGATTATTACGGGCAGCCAAGAGAGCAGCCTCATTGACGAGGTTGGCTAAATCGGCACCGGCAAAACCGGGGGTTTGGGTGGCGATCGCTTTGAGGTTAACATCTTCACCCATCTGGACTCGTTTGGCGTATATCTGCAAAATTGCCAATCTTCCCGCTAAATCGGGACGATCCACCAAAACTTGGCGATCAAAGCGCCCCGGACGCAATAAAGCAGCATCAAGAGTCTCTGGGCGATTGGTGGCGGCTAAAACGATGACGACAGCTTCTTTGGGGCTAAAACCGTCCATTTCTGTCAAAAGTTGGTTTAAAGTCTGCTCGCGCTCATCATTACTGCCGCTAGTTCCCGATCCCGAACTTCTTGATTTACCGATCGCGTCCAATTCATCAATAAAAATGATGCTAGGGGCATTTTTCTTCGCTTGGGCAAATAGATCCCGCACCCGGGCTGCCCCGGTCCCGACAAATAATTCCACGAATTCCGAGGCCGAAATACTAAAAAACGTCACTCCCGCTTCTCCCGCGACCGCTTTTGCCAAAAGGGTTTTTCCCGTCCCCGGCGGTCCGACTAAGAGAACACCTTTAGGAATACGCGCCCCAATTTTATTAAAGCGCTCGGCATCCTTGAGAAATTCGACGATTTCCTTTAACTCGGTTTTTGCTTCTTCGGCCCCGGCCACATCACTGAAGGTAATCGGATATTTTTCGCCGTCTCCGTAAACTTTAGCGAGATTTTTGTTAAAAAGCAGCGATTTACGCGTGTCATCGTTGCGATAGAACAGAAACTGCATAGCGGCGACTAAAATTAAGGGGGGAACCACCCAAGCGAGGAGAGTGCTGATCCAACTGTTTTCGGCTACGGGAATCGCCTCGAAGATTACGCCTTTTTGCTGTAATAGTTGGGGTAATTGGGGGTTATCGACTGGAATCGTGGCCAAGACTCGTCCGGGGGCTAGATTACTGCTCGGTTTGACCGCCAGAGAACTAGAATCACCGTAAAAGGGATGACTTGATTCTGGGGGATTAACGGGGGGATTAGCCGGAATAGGCAGGGATTCTAAAGGATTTTTTAATTGATAATAGATAACTTGATTGCCAATTCTGACCCTACTGATGTCGCCCCGTTCCACTTTACTGATAAATTCGCTGTAGGGTTCGAGGGGAATATTGGACAATTCTGAGGGACGAGGGATAAGAAAATAGCCTAAAACGGCAACACCAGAACAAATGATCAGGATTTTGCCTAACCGCGGCCAACGCGACCAGGAAAATTTATTATCTTCTTGATTAGCCATAATTTTTAGGGCAGGTGAGAGTGAAAATACAAAGTTCATACTAACAATTCCCTATCTCGATCGCCTTACCGATGGGATAGGATAGAGGATGGAATACTTGGTAGCGAGCGAGCGACAAACGAGAGAAATCCCATGAATTTAGTTAGCTTAGAGAACTTTCTCGATAACACTTCTTTTTTAGTCCTGTTTTTAACTATGCTGGTTTATTGGGCCGGGGCAGCCTTTCCCAGCATACCTTTGTTGTCTGGCTTAGGCAGCACGGGAGTGGCCATCGCTAACCTCTGTATCGCCGCTTTATTGGGGGCGCGTTGGTTAGAAGCGGGTTATTTCCCCATCAGCAATCTTTACGAATCTTTATTCTTTCTCGCTTGGGGTGTAACTGCGGTTCATTTAATTGCTGAGTACACTAGCCGCAGTCGCCTGGTGGGGGTGGTGACGACTCCTGTAGCCATGGGGATTACTGCTTTTGCCACTTTGTCCTTACCCGGAGAAATGCAAACTTCGGCTCCCTTGGTTCCGGCTTTAAAATCGAATTGGTTGATGATGCACGTTAGCGTCATGATGTTAAGTTATGCTGCTTTGATGGTGGGTTCCCTGATGGCGATCGCTTTTCTGATCGTCACTAGAGGTCAAAATATCGAGTTAAAAGGCAGTTCCGTGGGTACGGGGGCCTATCGTCTCCAAAATAAGTTATCTACCACTCTTTCTGCGCCAATTTTCCTGGAAACGGCTAACAGTGGCCCGACCGCCCTTTTGACTCCCACCCTAACAGCGATGGCGACTCTTTCGCCCCAACGTCTTAGCTTGGCGGAAACCCTCGATAATATCAGTTATCGGGTCATTGGCCTCGGTTTTCCCCTTCTCACTATCGGTATCATCGCCGGAGCAGTTTGGGCCAATGAAGCTTGGGGTTCCTATTGGAGTTGGGACCCGAAAGAAACTTGGGCGCTAATTACTTGGTTAGTGTTTGCCGCTTATCTCCATGCGCGCATTACCCGGGGATGGCAGGGAAGAAAACCGGCTATTCTAGCGGCGAGTGGTTTTGTTGTGGTTTGGGTATGTTATTTAGGGGTGAATCTTTTAGGTAAAGGTCTTCATTCCTACGGCTGGTTTTTCTAAATCAGTTATAGGGGTGGGTTGTGGAGTGTGGGGTGTGGCCCCCCCAACCCCTGTCCCCAGGAAAAACTTTTTCAGCAGACCCTAAATAAGGGAAAAGCCACTATGACCTTTACTTCTGATTCTCTTTTAGCTGAACGTTACCAACTACAACAACGCCTAGGCAATACCGCTATCGGTCGTCAAACTTGGTTAGCTACCGATGTATTATCCCAGGAATCGGTAATTATTAAACTCCTCGCTTTTAGTCCCCAGATGGAGTGGGAAGAATTAAAATTATTTGAACGAGAGGCCGCCGTCTTAGCTTCTCTCTATCATCCCCGTATTCCCCGCTATCGCGATTATTTTTCCCTCGATAAAAATCAAGGTGACGGGATTCCTTGGTTTGTACTTGTACAAGATTATATACCGGGAGAATCCTTAAGCGATCACTTAGAAAGGGGGCAACGTTTCACCCCTACGGTAATTCGGAATATTGCCCAAGAAGTTCTCGAAATTCTCATTTATTTGCATGAATTATCGCCCCCAGTATTACATCGAGATATTAAACCTAGTAATTTAATTATTAACTCAGAAAATAACGTTTATTTAGTAGATTTTGGCGCAGTCCAGTCCAGGGGTGCAGCAACAGGAGTTACTTTTACCGTGGTGGGAACGAGTGGTTATGCACCCCTAGAACAATTTTGGGGCCGAGCAGTTCCGGGTTCTGATTTATATGCCTTGGGTATGACTTTAATTCATTTATTGACGGGAATTGTGCCGATAGAACTGCCCCACCGCGACTCTAAAATTCAATTTCGCCAACGGGTGACAATTGATGATGATTTAATCGATTGGTTAGAAACTATGACCGATATGGCGGTAGAAAAGCGGTTTAAAAGTGCCAGAGAAGCCCTGAAATTTCTCCAACATCCCTCCTATCGCCAAGCCTCAAGTTTAATCGATCCTAAGAAATTACCAAAACCTCCCCACAGTTCCATCCGTATCGCTAAACACCGGGATAATTTAGAGATTAATTTACCCCCAAAAATTAAGCTACCTTCCGATGCAGCTACTCTCTGGTCTTTGGCGATTGTCCTTACTGTCAGTATCTTTATCTCCCCGATTCTTACCTTTATTATAGCTCTAATTGGTTTTATTTGTTTGCGGGAGATGCAATTAATTCTTACCCCTCAAGAAGTTTTAATTAAATATAAAGTCTTCAATTTTATCTACAAAAAATTTGCTTTTAAAACTCAAGATTTATGGGGTATTTTTCTCCATAGCAATGGCACAGAAGGTAACTATCAGATTCGTCTGCGGACGGCTAAAAATTATTATCTTATCGGCCAGAATCTCCGCGAGGATGAATGTCTCTGGTTAGGACAGGAAATCCAAGATTGGTTAAATTTTATCAAATATAACGTTTCTCATCAAGAGGAAGTGTAACCTGACAGGGTATCATCTCCTGACTTGAAAGAGGGTGTAGGGTGTGGGGTGTAGGGAAGGAAACCTCTTTCATCTGTGGGGGTGAAAATTTTTTCATCGGGACTGACTCCCCAAAAGGAGAACTTCGTACCTCACCATTAAGATAAATGAAAATCAATTCAAGAAATCTTGGGAATTAGTCGGTAGGCATTTTCCCTTTTTTAACCTTAATTTTGCAAAGATTAACCTATCTTGATATAATAACAACTGATTGGCATTCCCTCGGCTACAAGGCGGCAATTATTGAATCGGATTAGGAATTGCCAAAAGGCGGCCATGAAATGTTAGTTATTAGTGGAGAATAAAAAATGATCTCTGAAATTTACAAAAAAGTCAGCTTGTTAGTTTTGTATCAAGGGGTTTTTGATAATGCTATTGGCCAGGCATTTATTACCCTATTATCTACGGATAATGTTGCCGATTTTCTCAAAGCTTATGGTAAATTGTTTCAAGCTTTAGCATCTAAAGATATCAGTTGGAATGATTTTCTAGTCGAACAAATTTTATTAGATGATAATCCCTTTAGTCAACAGGTTCAGAAAAAAAGTGTTTCGGAGTTACCTGAATCTTTAATTGATGGCGTTAAACAGGATTTATCTATCCTCCAATCTCTCTATAATTCTAGCATTTATAGCCTCAGCAATTCGACAATTTTGGAACAAATTAAATTTCTCAATTTCCCGACTTGGGAAGTGGACAATAAATTAGAAAGTTTCCTACATTCTGGTTTAAATTGGACGGAATTAGTCGAAGATATAGCCGATTATTATCGCGAATGTGGTACAGGAATTTTTGCCCGTTATCAAGCTTTAAGGTGGCAAGAAGGCAGATTACAAGGAATTACTCATCCCGATCCCGTGCAGATTCAAGAAATAGTCGGTTATGAAATGCCCAAGGAAACCTTGATTAAAAACACTGAGTTTTTATTAGCAGGTTATCCCGCTTTAAATGTCCTACTCTATGGTAGTCGTGGTTCGGGAAAATCCTCTCTAGTCAAGGGATTATTACAAAAATACCATAGTCAAGGATTGCGCTTAATTGAAGTGGCCAAATCCCAATTAAAAGACCTACCATTAATTATTGAAATTCTGCGAGATTTACCGCAAAAATTTATTATCTTTGTCGATGATTTATCCTTTGAAGAAGACGATGAAGCTTTTAAAGCTTTAAAGGTTGTTTTAGAGGGAAGTGTCACCGCTAGACCGAAAAATGTCGTAGTTTATGCCACTTCTAATCGCCGACATTTAGTCAGAGAGTTTTTTGCGGATCGACCCCGACCAAAAGATGGGGATGAAGTCCATAATTGGGACACAGTACAAGAAAAATTATCCTTTAGCGATCGCTTTGGTTTAACCCTAACTTTTGAACCAGCTAATCAAGAAAAATATCTGGAAATAGTGCGTCATTTAGCCAGTGTAGCTAAATTAAAAATTAGCTTAGAAGACTTAGAATTTCGTGCCAAACAATGGGCAACCCAACATAATGGGCGATCGGGAAGAACTGCTAGACAATTTATTGATTTTCTGCAAGGGGAATTAGAATTAAATAGGTAGCATTAATTGTGTTATGATTAAATAAAAGAATATCTAATCTAGAAAAATGTTGACTTCATCTCCTCCCAAAACCCTCAGCTTAGAAGCATATCGTAATTTAGAAACCATTGCCGAGGTTAAACACGAATATCACGACGGGGAAATTATCGAGATGACAGGGGGAAGCATCAATCATAATAGTATTATCATTAATCTTATTGTCCTGCTAAAATTAGCTTTAAGAGGAACTAATTATCGTCTTCAATCTAGCGATCTACGTCTATGGATACCCCAATATAATCGCGGTTTATACCCAGATTTAATGCTCATTGCTGGGGAACCATTATTTAGTGATCATCGCAACGATGAAATTTTAAATCCCTGTGTAATTATCGAAGTTTTATCCCCTTCCACCTCTAGTTATGATCGGGGTGATAAATTTCGTTATTATCGTTCTATACCCCAATTAAACCAATATCTTCTCGTCAGTCAAGGGGAGATATTAATAGAATCCTATAGCAAAACCTCAGAGAATAATTGGTTACTGCAAGAATACACCCCAGTAAGGGGAATTATATCTCTAGATTCTTTAGGAATTAGCTTAAATCTTGCCGATATTTACGAAGGAATTGATTTTAATTGAGGAATAATTTATGAATAATAACCTTTTTTATATGATCTAGGTTATAATCAGGAGGATTAAAAATTCTGTGACAGAGAAAATGCTAACTCGATCTCCTACCAAAACCCTCAGCTTAGAAGAATATCGTAATTTAGAAACTAGAGCGGAAACTAAACACGAATATCACGACGGGGAAATTATCGAGATGACGGGGGGAAGCATCAATCATAATCGACTGGTACGCAATTTAATTCGCTTGTTAGACAATGCTTTAAGGAAAACTATTTATGAAGTCTTTCCCAGTGATTTGCGACTATGGATACCCCAATATAATCGCGGTTTATACCCAGATTTAATGATTATTGCCGGGGAACCATTATTTAGTGATAATCGCAACGATGAAATTTTAAATCCCTGCCTAATTATCGAAGTTTTATCTCCTTCCACCTCTGGTTATGATCGGGGTGATAAATTTCGTTATTATCGTTCTATACCCCAATTAAACCAATATCTTCTCGTCAGTCAAGGGGAGATACTAATAGAATCCTATAGCAAAACCTCAGAGAATAATTGGTTACTGCAAGAATACACCCCAGTAAGGGGAATTATATCCCTAGATTCTTTAGGAATTAGTCTAAATCTTGCCGATATTTACGAAGGAATTGATTTTAGTCTCAACTCCTAACTTTAGCTATCTTTTAAGAGGACGTACTAAAAACAATTTTACCATCTTTTACCGCTACTAAACGCAAAGTTAAGGGACCAGATGTATTAGTTTTACTAGCAGCAACTGCCTCAAGTGTCTCGATAGAATTACCCGACCTTTTGACTTGATCGATAAAGTTAACTACCGTAGTTAATAAACCATCTTCCACTTGAATTGAACCTAAAACTCCCGCACTTCTAGCGCGAAATTGAGCCGATGCTAAGAGTAAATCTAAACGCTTTTGTAGGTCTTCTTCTGTCATATTTTGCGGATCAATAGAAACGGCAGCGATTACCTGTTTCTCCTCAAAAACTCTTTGATTGGGAACCACATCAGCAAAGACACGAATCTCGCTTTCTCCTAAGACATAATTACCTGCGGAAAGGATTCTCACCACATATTCTTTACCGTCCTGTAATTGTTGACTTAACTGTTCTACCTGTGCTTTTGTGATCTTAACTAAACGCTGGTCAAAATTAGGCTGATTTGGTTGGGTGGCACGGATAGCATTCATATTCGCTTCCCGCAATAACTTATCAATAACAGCGACAATAGCTTGGGGATCAACAATACGAAAAGCTCCAAAAGATAACACCTGTCCCCGGAAAATAGCGATTTGTTTTTCCCGCAATTCTTGATAGGTTTGATAGTATTGTTCTAAAACTTCCACTTCCCGCTTCAGAAAAGCCATTTGAGTTTCTAAATCTTTTAATTTTCCCTCGCGCTGTTCTAAAGCCAAATTTTTATCCACAATCGATCGATCGAGTTCTCCAATACGTTGATCCCGGCGATCAATTTCTAGCTGTAGGGTTTTTTGTTGAGTTTCCAACTGTTGAAGTCGCGCTTGTCTGGTTGTTAATAACTTTTGTTGATTAGCTAACTCTTTATCTCTAACTTGAAGGGTGGTTTGTAGTTGATTTATCTGACTAGAAAGAATTGATTTTTGTTGGAACAATTGCTCCCGTTGACTGCTTAACTGTGACTTTTGATTAGTTAAAATAACTCGTTCATTATTTAAATTAGCCACTTCCTTACGAAACTTTTCCAACTGTCCTGAAACTAATCGCAAACGTTGACGAGAAGCTTGATAATTTTTGTTAAGAACCTCTAGACGTTTCTGCACAGCTATCTGTTCACTTTTAGCCGTTTTTAAAGCTTTTTCCACTCGATTTTTTTGTTCGGTGGTTTTTCTTACCTGTCTTTCTAAATCCTTAATAGCGGCACGACGTTCATTTAACAGGCGATCCAGTTCAAAAACCCCTTGACGCAGGGATTTACTAGAAGCAAACAAGACAATTAAAGTCGAACCGGCGATCAAAATTCCCGTTACAATCGTCATTAAAGTTGCGGTTTGTTTCGGACGCAGATTAAATAAACGCATCCTTTTCTTACCGATACGGCTACCTATGCGATCGCCAACCGCAGCTATCAGACCACCTAAAACCACGATGGCCAAAACCAAAATATAAGCGCTAGTCATCCAGAATTTAAGTAAATTGTTGACTGAGAGCGACGGGATTATGGACGGTAATTTTCTTCTTGTAAATTGAGACCATTTCCTGATCCCGCAGCTCTCCCAATAAACGGGTGACAGTGACGCGAGTAGAACCGATCGCTTCTGCGATCGCTTGGTGAGACAATTTTAGATCCACCCGGATGCCATCGGTGGTGGGAACCCCAAAATCACGACAGAGAATTAACAAAAAACTGACCAAACGTGAACCCATATCCCGGTGAGCTAAGGTTTCGATCATCATTTCCGTTTGCAGAATCCGCGAGGACAAACCCTGCAGCATCAACATTGATAAATCGGGATTATTGCGGAGGGATCTTTCTACCTGATCGATCGGGGCCGAGAGTAATTCTACCGGAGTAAAAGCCACGGCATGATAAAAACGATCCGATCGCTGACCAGTCAGTAAGGATAGCACACCAAAGACGCTATTTTCCCGCAGTAGAGCCACGGTAATTTCTTCTCCCGCTTCATAGACTCGCGATAACTTAACGGCTCCTTTCAGCAAAAAATAGACTCTTTCGGCGGGATCTCCAGGGAAAAAGATCGTTTTGCCACGCTCGAACAATTCCACCACCGGGGGGAAATTGCCGCTGCCGATTCGACGGAACACATCTGCTAGGGGTTTATCTTGTATTAATGATAAGTCCATCTCACATCCAAAAAAGGGGAAAATTGTTTTTATTATGCAACGAGTGTCACCTCTATTAAACATAACCGCTGCCTAAACTGGGAAAAGTTTTGGGCGCTTTTTGCCAGACAATGGGGGAGGGGTGATCATTGCTGCCCCGTTATCTGTATCCCTATTATACCGAATCTCGCTGGGGTCGGCTATTGGGGAGATTTTTGTAAGAGAAACGAGAACTATGTTAGATTTAACGGGAAAAAACGCCCTAGTGACAGGAATTGCCAATAATCGCTCGATCGCTTGGGGAATTGCCCAACAACTCCATCAAGCTGGTGCAAATATCGGTGTCACCTATCTCCCCGACGAAAAAGGCCGTTTTGAGAAAAAAGTGCGAGAATTGGCCGATGAACTTAATCCCGCTTTTTATGTCCCCTGCGATGTCCAAAATGACCAACAGGTAGAAGATACTTTCGCTACAGTGGCGGAAAAATGGGGTAAACTGGATATTTTGATTCACTGTCTCGCTTTTGCCGATAAAGAGGGTTTAACGGGCGATTTTACCGCCATTCCCCGGGAAGCTTTCACTAAGTCCCTAGATATTAGCACTTTTTCCCTAACTCGTCTAGCGCGATCGGCTAAACCTTTGATGACGGAAGGGGGAAGTATTATCACTCTTACCTATCTCGGGGGTGTCAAGGTAATTCCTAACTATAATTTAATGGGGGTGGCAAAAGCTGGTTTAGAAATGAGTGTTCGCTATTTAGCTGCGGAATTAGGGGGCCAAAAGATTCGAGTTAACGGTATTTCTGCCGGTCCAATTCGCACCTTAGCATCTTCGGCCGTGGGGGGAATTCTTGATATGATCCATCATGTGGAAGAAATCGCTCCTTTACATCGCACAGTGACACAAATTGAGGTGGGAAATACGGCTGCTTTTTTAGCTAGTGATCTTGCTAGTGGTATTACCGGTCAGATTATTTATGTAGATTCCGGTTACGAAATTATGGGAATGTAGTTTTAAGTAGGTAGGTGTTAAAAATCATCAGCACCCCCCTTATTAAGGGTAGTAGGGTTGATTCATGAATCAACCCTACTATAAATCAACCCTACTATAAATCAACCCTAGGATCAAGGGGGGATCAGCGCCCCCCTTATTAAGGGTAGGGCTGTTTCATTCTCCCATCAGAATATCAAAAGTAAAAGCGATCACTATCAGGTAAAATGAGAAGTGACCGCCAACTTTTGAAAGATATGTTGAGCTTAATAGAAAAACTAAAACAAGTCAAGGACTTTCGG
>NZ_JADBVM010000202.1:0-18551 GCF_020244875.1 Microcystis sp. M44BS1 | reverse complement strand
TATTCATAATAAATTTGGCAGAGGATTAAAGATTAGTTATTGTGACTAACTCTTTTGATTAGAAAAAGATAAACTTGAGAATCTTCGGTCAAATTTATTGACTCAAAATCAGCTGTAATTAATTTAAATGAAACAGCCCTAGGGGCAGGGGGGGGGTTGCCTTTTGCCTCTTCTTATAAGTAGCCTATACTTAACGGATTTAGTATTACCTAATCAATGATCACTAATTTTTAGGGAAGACGACGAGGATTCATGGTTTCTCCTGGGGTAATTTCTGCACTTTTAGAGTGGAGTAAGCGAGTTTGTTCGAGGATAGTTTCTAAGTCTTCATCCGAGAATTCTTGTACATAGTTTAATTTGACTTCTTCTAGGAAGATAATTAATAACATCTCGATTCTTTCTAGACTGTGACGGGATTGTAATTCCCCGGCGAGAGATTGCCCGAAACGCTGGACTAATTGCTGTAATAAACGCTCAAAAACTTCGTCTTCTTGGGTAATCTTGTCAGCTATATTAACAAAGGATTGATACAATTGACTAGATAAGCGATTGCTCAAGTCAGTTTTTAACCCTTTCATGCCGGGTAATCGCAATAAGCTTTGATACGCGGGAGTTTGACTGAGAATTTTCTCGATATTGTATTTAATTAAAGCTTCTGCTTCTGGTTTAACTTGCGGTAAAACCTTGTCAACGGTACTATTAACTACTAACCGAAAAATTTCGATAACTTCATTAGTATCATTGAGATTATTATATCCACCATTAAGGGATTTATCGAGAAATTTCTCCACTTGTCCCCGTCGAATATATTCCTGTATTTGATTAATAATTCTCAGGAAAATTATCTCAGTAATATCTTTAGAAATTAGCGCAACTAAGCCTTTAACTGCCTGTTCTTTAATCACCCTTAAGTTAATAATTTTAACTTGATCTAGGCGAATAACGGTAGGAATAAATCGCAACCATCTCCAGATAGGAATAAACAGAAAAATATCGTACCATCGCCATAACATAGCCTCGCGCCAACGCAGACCTTTATGAGTGCGAGCAATCCACCAAGTTCTTAGCATAAATTCCCAGAAAAAGACGATACCAAATAAAAAATCGATCGCCTCAAAGTTATCTATCGGTCTCCCATCTTCTCCCAGGGGACGAAAATAATTAGTTTCTATTAAAGGTTGAATTTCTTGATTGAAAAATTTCAACTCTTTTTCCCAGCCATTTTCACTGAGATAATCCCAACTCCAAAACTTCTGAAAGGCTGCTTTTGCGGAAACATTTTCCGTTTGAAAAACCCGCAAGCGCATTCTATTTTTAATCTTCTCTAAAGTCCCAGTTTTCTCGGCCGAAGCAAAGGGATTATTATCGATCATATCGACACTTTTTTGGCGTAAATTGGCTAAAATTTTCTCAATCTCTTGGCGATATTCTTGCAGATTAAACTCTGGGTTAAATACCTTTTGATTGATTAGTTCATTAAGTTTATCAACCGTAGCTAAATATTCACTGGTACTGCGATAGGGTTTAATTCCTTTCACCACATCATAATTAGCGATTCCTTTAACAAAGGGAATTTCTAGGGGTTTGTCGGGAGGTATTTGTAATTCTTGAAAGGAAATCATCCCAAGTTTTATTGGTTCATTAAATCTTAATAAAGTTATTTGCAAGCGTCCCTGTAACCAAAAATCTCGCAGGGGAATGTAGGTTAAATCGAAAATAACCAGAATATAATTACATAATACCAATAGGGCCATGCAAGTCTCAAAGAGATTGCGTAGGGAAAAACGACGGTTTCTGCTCACGGGGGTTTTAGTCAAAGTCATTAGCCTAGAAAGCACACTTTGACTATGGTAAACCGAAAACGCCTAATTTTTTGAACCCAAAGCGATAGAAGTGGTTAAAAAAGAGCGGTTAAACTTAGTTCTGCCTCAGCAATTAATAGATGTAGTCTTCTATTCTGTGATAGCATCCTAGCAGATTCAGTTAAGTAGTTAAGTAGCTGGTTATAATTAAATTAAAAATAGATTTTAGGTTCGATCCCCCCTATCCCTTATAGGGATCTTTCTTAACAATTTTTTCAGTAAGCACTACAACCCTTATCCTGACTTGATTTCAGTTTTTTCTTTGTCAGTAAGGGTGTCAACAAGGAATATTACAAATTGTTAACCGAGTCTTGAAAGCCTTGTGCTACAAGGGTTTGAAATGTTAAGAAAGATGTGACTAAAGGACAGCTTAATAAGGGGGGCATCTGATAATTTTTAACGCCTACCTACTTAGGTTACGCTTCATCCATCTGATCATCTCCCGGCCGCAGTTCGATCGAGAGGCCTTCCCGGGCGAGAATAGTTTCAGGGAAAATCTTTCTTACCTGTTCCCCAATGCGATCGAGAAAATCGTCATTATGGGCGGGATCGTGATGAAATAGAACTAACTGCTTAACTTGGGCTGCTTGAGCGATTTTGACTGCCTGCTGCCAAGTGGAATGACCCCAACCCACCTTAGAATACTTAGGATCGTTGTATTCTTCATCGGTGTAGGTAGCATCAATAATCATGACATCCGCTTGCCAGGCCAAAGCCAAAACGTTATCATCAAGGCGATTAGGAAAATGTTCGGTATCGGTAATATAAGCTGCCGATAAACCCCGCCAATTTACCCGATAACCCACCGCTTCTCCGGGATGATTTAAAGGACGGGTTTCGACGCTGACATCGCCACAGTGGAGGGTTTCGCCCATTTCTAGATTATAAAATTCTAAATCGGCCCCCATAATCTGCAAAGGCACGGGAAAATTAGGATGTAACATCTGATCGTGTAATGTTTGCTTGATGGTTGCTCCGTTAGTAGAGGGAACCGCGTAGATTTTAAAAGTATTGCCCCTGATAAAAGCAGGGGTAAAAAAAGGAAAACCCTGAATATGATCCCAATGGGAGTGGGTGAAAAATAAATGGGCTTTCGCCGGACTTTCTGCCATCAAAGACTGTCCTAGTATGCGTAACCCCGTACCACCGTCAAAAATTAATCTTTCTCCACCGACTTGCATCTCCACACAGGAAGTATTACCACCATAACGAACGGTTTCCGAACCTGGACAGGGAATACTCCCTCGTACTCCCCAAAATTTGATCTGGAAGCAGTTGTAGGGCATATCAGAAGTTTCTCTACTTGTGCTGATGGGCTAACAGATCAGATTAGCACTCTTCCAAAATCAAGGCGGTGACTTTATCTCTAAGCTCTTGACTATCTAAATTACTCGTTAAGATTCTAGGGGAGCGCCGGAGCTGCGGATCAGGGAGAAGCAGTTTGAGCATTTGTACTAAAATTTCCCCTACGCAGTTTAAACTCAGTACAGCTTAACACAACGATCTATGATTAAGGGGTGAGGATCGTCACTTTTGCAAGAGCCAAGGTATGGATTTACAAAAATTCTTAGAAAAACTGCCCCAACAGTATCAGGATTGGGGATCGCCTTTAATGTCGCCTATTTCCGAGCAATTAACCCTTTTAAGCCAAAAAACCGCCTCTTATCCTGATCGCAATCTCTTTCCCCTGCTCAATCTAGCCGTTGACTGTCTGCAACCGGACGAGGTTTACTGTCAAATTGGCTGTTTTCGTCGCGGTAGTTTAGTCGCCGCTTTCTGCAATAATAGCGATCGCTGCGGTTATGGCGTAGAAGCTTTTTTTAAATACGATCCATCGGGAGAAAAACTAACTATATTATCCCAGGATTTGGAGGATTTTCAACTATCAGAACAGATATTTTTAAGCGATCAAGAAACGGAAAACTTTTTCGATGATCTCGAAGAATTAAACAGTGAAGAAAAGCTGGGAGTTTATTACTACGATGCCGCCGAAGACTATCGCTCTCTCTTTATATCCTTACTTTTAGCCAAAAATTTCTGGTCTGATTCCGCTTTAATTATCATCAATAAATGTCAGCATCCTGCTCTCCAACAGGCAATAAAAGATTTTACTAAAACCCATCCCCAAGCTCAGATAATTTTAGATGATCAAGTCGCTAATCACGGTTTGCTTGGTTTGACAAATATTTGTTTATTAGCTTGGAATGCTCCCCCAGGGATAACAGCGCTAAAATCCCCAAAAAAACTGGTTTTAAATGTGGGTTGTGGTCCCTATAATCCCGAAGCTTTACCCCAACTATTCCGCGATGGCAATTGGCAAGAAATTCGCCTCGATATTAATACTGCTGTTAACCCCGATATTTTAGGAACGATTACCGATTTAAGTGCCGTTCCCGATAGCTCCGTCGATGCGGTTTTTTCTAGTCATAATCTAGAACATATTTATCATTACGAAGTTCCCATCGCCCTAGGGGAATTTAAACGCATTCTTAAACCCGAAGGCTTTTTGATGATTGTGGTTCCCGATATGCAAACCGCCGCCGAATTTGTCGCTAGAGGCGATATGGAAAATGAACCTTTGTATATTTCTCCCGGTGGTCCGGTGCGCGCTTTATGGATGTTTTACGGCATGGGAACAGAAGTCCCCGGAATGCCCTATATGGCTCACAAAACGGGTTTTACCTCTCAAAATCTCAACCAGAAATTACAGGAAGCAAATTTTGCCAGAGTCGAGGTAATTCGCACGGAATTTGAGTTAGTTGCTTTTGGGTATAAATCAGAGATTGGGGATAGGGAAATGGGGGGATAGGGAAATGGGGAAATGGGGAAATTTTAACTAATCCCTCAAAACTCCAAAACCCTAAAACCCCAAAACCCTAAAACCCAACACCCAACACACAACACTTATGTTTACTTCACGGAAGCAGAGGAAAGATTAGCAAAAATTGCCCGCAATTGTGGGGCGATTCTTTCCCTTTGATTGATTAAATAAATACTAACAAGGGTTAAAGATACCCCCGCCCATTGCAATACACTTAACATCTCACCGAGGAATAAATTCCCGAAAGTGAGGGCAAAAACCGGAGTTAAAAAAGTCAAAGAACTTAAACTGGTTAAATTGCCCTTGGCGGCTAAATAAAAGAATACTCCGTATGCGATCGCACTACCAAAAATCGTGGCATAACTTAAAGCTAACCAACCATTTAAATCTATATTTTGCCATTGATGGGATTCGGTGAAACCTGAAGCTAAAAATAGCGGCAATCCTCCTAAAATCATGTGCCATCCCGTGGCGCTGACGGGATCCGCATGACGACAGACAAACCGGATTAACACTGTTCCCACCGCCATGGATAGGGAAGCCAAAAGCATGAGCATTTCGCCGCTATTTAGTAATTCCTGCCAGCTAAAGTCAATATTTACCGCTTTTTGTCCAAAAAAGTCATAAAACCATTGATCGGGCAAGCCAATTAAACTAATTCCCCCAATCCCTAAACCCAATCCCAACCATCCCCAGACACCGATAACTTCTTTAAATAGCCAACTGGACATTAAAGCCACCGCTAGGGGTTGCGAGTCAATAATTACCGATCCTAACCCCGCCCCGGTGCGATTTAATCCCAATGCCAGAAAACCTTGAAAAAGAGTGCCATCCATGAGAGCAAACAGGGCAATCCATAGCCATGCTTGCAGGGTTTTGGGCTGAGGACGACCTAAAAACCAAGCTACCATTAAAACTAACATTCCGGCGGGAACAAGGCGAATTGCCGCCATAAATAGGGGGGTGGTGTGGGGGATAACACCCTTCATCGCTACCATCGCTGTTCCCCAGAGAAAAAACGGTGAGATAAGTAAGAGGGGCGAGGATTTCTTTAAATCTAAGTTTTCCATAGGTAGCGATCGAGTTTTGTCGATAACAAATTTCCCTAATTGTATAGTAGAGACTGGGGATCAGCCCTTAATTCTCCTGACTTTCTTCTAACTGATTTTCCTCTAAATCTGTTATTGGTTTTTCTTCCCCGTAACTGATCCAGATCGCAATCATTCCAGCAATAGGAATGGAGAGAAAAATACCTAATAATCCCGCAATTCTTTCGCCGATAAAGAGAGATAAAAACAAAATTACCGGGTTTAATTCTAGGGCATTGCCCATAACTTTAGGGCGAATAATATTATCTTGAATTTGTACCAAGACAACACAGACAATAAAAGCTTTAACGGCAATTGTTAGTCCTTGGGAGGTAAAAGTCAAGATAGTTACCAACAAAATGCCCAGGGTTGCACCAATACCTGGGATAGCATCGATAACACCAAGAACACCCGCCAAAACTAGCCCATATTGAATTCCCAATAGGGAAAAACTGAAGAAACTCGTCAACGATAAAAAGAGCATTAATAACAGTTGCCCGCGAATAAATCCCAGAAAACTTTGTCGAAAAGACGAGGCAAAACGCTCCCGGTATGCTGGGGGGAGAAGTTGCAAAAAACCTCGCCAGAGTTTATCACCATCGATGAGCATATAAACACTGATCACCGCCCCAAAAACGCCGGTAAAGACACTGGAAAAAACTCCCTGTACGACCGATAAACCCGTGGCTAAACCAGTTTGTAGGGTTCCCACCATTTTATTCCAATCTAATCGATCGAGAAAGTCTTTAAAGGGTAAAAAATCTTGTTGACCCAAGGCATCGGTAAGATTGAATAGTAGTCCTTTCCCCTGACTAACTGCTTCTAATCCTATGCCTGTGACTAATCTAAATAGGAGGATAAAAGCTACTATGGTGGTAATAGCAATGGCTAGTCCTCTCGGTAGATAACGAGATAACCAAACCACGGGATAATTTAATAGAGCAGCCAGGATCGCTGAACCGGTAAAAATAGCGATCGTCCCGTAGAAATAATTAATTAAGATAATCAGACTCCAGCCACAACCAAATAATAATAGATAGCGCACTAGAATCGAGTTATTCAGAGTTTTCCAAAAGGAGCTAGAAGGGGGCATAAATCAAGCCAGAAATAGGATTTTAACATTTAGAATTGTTTTAACAAAGCTTCCCGCATGACCGAGACGGGGACGGGTTGACCTAACCAGATTTCTAGGGCGATCGCTCCCTGATTAACTAACATTTCTAACCCATCAATAATTCTGATCCCTCTAGTCCGGGCCAACCGGAGAAATTTGGTCGGCCGGGGATTATAAATTAGATCGTAGGCGATCGCCGATGGGGGTAAAAGGTCTAATAATTCTAACTCAACAGGGGATTGTTCGCCCTGGGGGGACATTCCGATGGGGGTAGAATTAATCAGGAGTTCTGTGGTGGATACCAGCCCCTCTAATTCGTCCCAGCTATGCACTTCTAGGAGGTCATAGAGGCTGGTATTCGCCCAACTTTCTTTAAAAGGATCTAATTTCTTTTGATTGCGTCCTACCACATGAATTTCGCCACAGCCCAACTGGGCGCAAGCCACCACCACCGCCCGGGCAGCGCCGCCATTGCCTAAAATAACTGGATTCACCCGACTCCAATCTTTGTCAAGGGATTTCAAGGGTGCGAGAAAGCCATCCACATCGGTATTCGTTCCCTGCCAGCCGGTTTCCGTGCGCCAGACGGTGTTAACTGCGCCCACTAGCCTGGCTTTCTCGGTAATTTGCGATAATAAGGGAATAATTGCTAATTTATGGGGAATTGTGACGCTAAAACCCTCTAGATCGATGGCGGCCAAACCAGCGATCGCAGTTGCTAAGTTTTTCGGGGCGATCGGTAGGGGAAGATAGACATAATTTAGCCCCAAGGCATCGATAGCGGCATTGTGCATGAGGGGAGAAAGAGTATGGCCGATAGGATCGCCGATTACGCCTAATAACTTGGTTTTTCCGTTAATAATGGTCATAAAAAAAGGTGGGCTTTCCCCACCAAAGTTTGATATCAAGGGTGGCCAATGCTCACCTTACTATACTATTTCTTGATTTCACGGGCCATTTTCAGGAAAGGATTGATATTGTCATCGTTAGCGCGACGAACGTTATCATTAGCAGCGTTAGCCTTACTATTAGCCTCGGAAGTAGCCGATTTTGCCACAATACCGTTATCGGTGACTTTGCTGACTTCCATAGAAGAAATCTGTTTAATCGATTCGCCACCCTTTTTATTCGAGGCAGTTTTCGGGAAAGTACGTCGGATCGTGATCGGTGTCCGCATAAAGTCGATATCACCGAGAGTTTTAGCGTCATCGGGTTCCAAGTAAAAAGCCTCTTTCGGTTCCGGTGCGCTCATATCCATCGGTTCATCGACGTATTTCGTCTTATTGCCAAACAGGCCAAAGAATCCAGCCATTTTCTCGCTCTCCTAAATAAATATATTTACCATAAATTGCTGCTGATTGTTAAATAATATCAATATTTATGACAAAAAGCTAGGTAGGGTTTGCTGAATAAGTCTGTTGGTGGGGTTAGTAGCCGGTCGTCAGGAGTCAGGAGTCAGGAGTCAGGAGTCAGTATTCAGGAATCAGGAGATTATTTTTATTTGTTCTCCCCATACCCCAATTCATAATTCATAATTCATAATTCATAATTCATAATTCATAATTCATAATTTATAATTCCCCATCACCCCATCACCCCACACCCCACACCCTACACCCCACACCCCACACCCCATCACCCCATCACCCCACACCCCACACCCCGCACCCCACACCCCAATCAACGCTGTTCTAACCTACGACTGGCTAGGGACATAGAATAACAGAAAATCCAGTAAATAAACGCCAAAAATAGATAAACCTCTGGATAATCGCCGATAAATTTCGGATTAGCTAAAACCGATCCTGCCATACCCAAGAGGTCCACCAGTCCCACGATCGCCAGTAGAGAAGTATCCTTAAATAAACTGATAAATTGACCAACAATAGCGGGAATGACCGCTTTTAAAGCTTGGGGTAGAACGATCAATAATAAAACGAAAATCGGTTTTAAACCCAAGGCTTTGGCCGCTTCAATTTGACCTTTGGGAATCGCTTGTAAACCACCCCGGACATTTTCGGCCAGATAGGCTGCTGCAAAAAGGGTAAATCCGGCGATCGCTCTGATCACCCGTTCAGGTCTCGTCCCGGCGGGTAAAATTAAAGGTAACATCACCTGAGCCATGAATAAAATTCCCAACAAAGGTAAACCGCGCAATAATTCGATATAGCCAATAGATAGCCAACGAATTGCCGGTAATTCACTCTGTCTCCCCAGGGCTAATAATACCCCCAAGGGGAAAGATAAAATCATACTGGCGATCGCTACTAATAAAGTTAAGATTAAACCACTGAGATCATCGAGGGGAATTGCCTTTAAAAATAATCCTCCCAATAGTAACCAAGCGATTAAAGGTAAAGTCAATAACCAGAGCAATCCCCACCAGCGTTGGAGAAAAGCGGGGCAATTGGGGAAGCGACCCCGGTTTAATTGCCAAGAAAACAGTGATAAAGCCGCAATTATCGTTAAAATCAGCCAAATTCGCCATATTGACTGTTCTGGATAACGACCGACCACAAATAAACCGATATTTTCCGTCACTACAGCCCATTTTGCCTGATTTATCGCCCAATCAAGGAAACTTAAGCCACCCCAGAGGCTGAGAAATAGACCCGCAAGGGTTAAGATGACGTTGTACCAAGTGTTAAAGAGATTTTTTCTTAACCAGAGTCCCATAAAATTCCCTAACCTCCACAGTGGTTATCATTGTACTTTTTCAGTACAATGGTGCTAAGTAGGAAGGCACAATTATTTGTAGGATGGGTTAGCGGTAGCGTAACCCATGCGGGCGTTGGGTTTCATGCTTCAACCCAACCTACGTTCATCTTATATTTAATTCCACCCACCCACTTATTAGAAAAATTCAGACTGATTTTCGACCATGAACAGTTGCATTTTAATGGCTAAAATTGTCCGTCGTCCCGAATTACGTTATACCCAAGATAATCAAACTCCCTACGCTCAAATGTTAGTCGAGTTTTCCCCCAATCGTGCCGAGGCAACCCCGGCTAATTTAAGGGCCGTAGCTTGGGGAAATTTGGCCTCAGAAGTCGCTCAGAACTATAATGAAGGCGATCGGGTAATTTTGGAAGGTCGTCTCTCCATGCAGACGATCGATCGTCCCGAAGGTTTTAAGGAAAAACGGGCCGAATTAGTTATTAGTCATCTCTATCATCTTGACGGCAGCGTGAGTAGCGGTGAAATGGCAGCCCCGACTCCAGAAAAAGTCGTGCCAATCAATACCCACAAATCGAATAAAACCCCGGTGGAAAAACCCGTCGCACCTGTATCCACTGGGGACTTTGAATATGACGCATCCTATGAACTTTCTAATCCTTCCGCTTGGCAACCTTCTGACACATCGGTGGAGGAAAATTTAGACGATATTCCTTTCTAATCACCCCAACAGAATTAATGGCTCTTCTCGATTTTGTCTGATAATTTTTGCTTATGGAATCGTGGAATGCTTATCGGGCAAGACTTTCAGCACTATTTGGCGGATATTCTATCAGTATAGACCTCGTTTCCACACAGAAACCAGAAGAGCCAGTTCTTGCCTTCTAACCCCCTAACTCCCCACCATTGATACTTTTCTTTTGTTGAACGTAGCTCTGAAAATCGGCGAGGGTCAGTTCATCTAACCACTGGTGTCGCTCGGCGGTGTAATCGCCATGGCCGACTTCCAATTGTTGCAGGAAGCGGAGCATTCCCACCACCCCTAAAGAGTCAACTAAAGCTTGATATCCTTGTTTTCTCAGTTCAGCTAATTTCATTGCCATCCTCCTGTAAAGTCGCCATCAACCAAATCACGGGATTCTCTACCGTTACGTTAATTGAATCTCTATATTGTTGAGCTTTTCGCAGCAGCCTGTCATCGGTGGTCAGCAAAACATCAGCGCCCCCCGCTTCGGCAAAAGCCAGATGTAAGGCATCATAAAACTTAAAACCCAGTTGGGAGGTACGGAGTAGGGGCAATTCATGAATTGCCCCTACTGGCGATGGGCGTTTCCCTCGATAGCATCCAACGGGCAGCTTCTACAGTAGCTTCTTGCCAAAATTCGGCATCAGTAGCAGCTATATCTGAATAATCTATATCAGAATCTTTCATCTGACCAAGGATCTTTAATTGTTCCTCTCTCGACATAGTCATAATAAATAATCACCTAAGTAGGTAGGCGTTAAAAATCATCAGATGCCCCCCTTATTAAGGGGGGATTAAAGGGGGGACTAAGGGGGGATCGGCACCCCCCTTATCAAGGGGGGCAGGGGGGATCGAACCTAAAATCCATTTTTAATTTAATTATAACCAGCTACTTAACAATATTAGCGAAATTTTGAACCCTATTACCGAATCTTACACACCGCGCCACAATCCCTCACGGAAGGCGATCGGTCGCCTGAGAAGCAGTAAAACAGGGTAAAATACCTGAAAATCCTTCCCCTATGAATCCCTAAGCTAGGGAGAAGAATATAAAGATTTATTAAATTGTAGCTTTTGATACAGTGCGGGGGGGGGGTAATGTGTATCCTTTTGTCATCTGCCTCCTGTCTTGGGTTGGGTTGTTGCTTGACCTAGCTGCGAGGGAGGGCGAACGTTCACTAGCGTTTACTTGAAGTTTTCCCTGAGTCAAGAGAGATGAGACAAGTAAACAGGCTATTACAAAAGTTCATTATCTGCTTGACAGCAGTGGGAATCGCCATTGCTGGGACGCACATTGTCCCTACTTTGTCGGAAAATCACCCTAATCAGGGCAACGAGTCGGGCAAGGTATTTGTCCAGGTGATTGGCGGAGACAATGAGAAGTTAGCTGGTCAAACACTCGCAGCAGAGTGGATTGTTCAAGCAACTGCTCAACTTGGTTCTCCCTATGCTTGGGAACGTACTGATTGGATTGAAGTAATGGAAAACAAACAGGAAATCTATAGAACCATGATGGGAGGGCGACTGATTGAAGCACGGTTATTGCCCAATGAAAAGCCAGATCAGGTAACAGTAGAAATTACTGGCTTTAAAATCGGAACAGTTCCCCGTTTGGTCACTCTTCAACGTCGCAATGGGGTGAGAGAGTTGCTCAAATTGACTAATTATCCAGGAGAAAGAAATGTCTTCCTGGCAGTTCGGATTGGCAAATTTTCCAATCATCAAGATTAAAAAATCTCGAATTTTAAGGAGAAAAAATGAACAATATTTCATTCAAAAATAAAGGTGGCAACTATAACGCTCAGTCAGCTTCTTTGGCATTGGGAATAGCCACGCTTGCGCTTCTGTCTGCTCCCCAAACTACTTGGGCAGCAGATTTGAAAAAATATGATGTGAAATGTGGCGATCAGCTATGTGGAACCTTCGAGATCGATCTTGACGAATATAAAGAATATAAGAACACCCCTGGTAATAACTCTAATTTATGGAGGGGGGGAGTGAATATAGGTGGTAAATTCGTCCCTAAGAAGAACAATGAATTTCACTATATTCAAAGTGTTAAGGACAATACGGATCACTTCCGTTGGATTAACGATGCCAGTGTACCTTTACCGGAACCTTATCTCGATCCGCCTCCTGGAGGTTACAAAGTCCGTACTGATGTTGGAGCAAATACATTTGTGGATCAACCATTCGATTATTTGCCTTGGTATGATGAAGGGGAATTTCCCCTATTTTCAGATGCCCCCAATTCTCGCCTGCCCTATGCCAAAACTAAAAAAGTTGAACTTCTCTTCGAGACGTGGATAGTTTGCGTTATTGACAAGAAAATAATCCCTAACACGATAGCTAAAGACGACACCTATAACGTTGCGCCGTTGTGGGGTTTTCAATGGGGATACACAATTGACTATAAAGATGTTGGAGTAATAGGAACGGATGAACCTGCCGACTTTACCGTGACTAAAGTTGACTTCACACCTTTAGTGACACCATCAGCAGATTGGAATAAGGCAACGAGTTCAGCTACCAAATACGGTGCAGGTGATAAACAGGATTTCTGGAACATCACCAAGGGAGATTGTAAAGACTGTGTAACACTTGACGCGCGAAAAGTCCCCGAACCCACCTCAACCCTCAGCCTCCTCGCACTCGGCACACTCGGCGCAGCTTCAACCATCAAGCGCCAACTTAAACCCTCTAAATCCACTGAAAAAGAAACTACAAAAGTCTCCTAAAATCCCCCATAAAACCCCACAAAAACCCTTTCATTAATTGGAGGGGTTTTTGTCATAAAACCCAGTCGTTGATCATTAGGAGAATTGAGATTGATTGTATATACCCCAAAATAGTCCTACTGATCAGTAATTTTACTTTCAGCGAGAATTTCTTGGAGGACGGGGGATAAATTGCTAGTTAAACGGCCAGATCGAATAAATTCAGCGTAGGTATCAGCTTCGATATCTAGGAGGGTTTCCCGAAGTTGTTCCATTGTCAATAGCTGTAATTGGGGATAACTATCGTTGAGAGATTGTATTTCCGCTTCTACAGTCTTTAATTTTTCTTTGACGAGATGCTGCTCATAACTAAAAAATTCGGGGGCAACATCGGGAGATTTATCTAACTTAGAAAGATAGTCTAAAACCCTTTTTAAAGCTACCCGTCGGGCTAAAAGTTCCGCATAGTTTTCTCGAATTGGTTGATCACCGATCAGGTCTAATCTCGATAGGAAAGTTTGAATAGTTAATCCCTGAACCAAAAGGGTAAAGAGAACAACTCCGAAGACGATATCGATGATATCCTGACGATTGGGAAAAATAACCGGCACACTTAAAGCTAGGGCAATAGAAACGGAACCGCGCAAACCTCCCCACCATAAAACCGTTTTTTCTCGCCAATTAATTTTAGTTTCCATCAAGGCATTACTAACAGTTGCCAAAGCAAAGGTAGCCAGAAAACGGGCCGCTACCACGGCGGCGATCGTGATAAAAATTAAATTGAGATTATCAGCTAAACTGGAGAGACGGATCTGATCGCCGATGAGGAGAAAAACGATCGAATTGACAAAAAAAGCGAGAAACTCCCAGAATTCCGTGACTAATAGGCGGGTACGGGGACTCATGCTAATTCGAGAGCCAAAATTACCTAAAATAATCCCCGTAGTCACCACTCCGATTACCCCCGAACCCCCGAACTCCTCGGTTAGTAAATAAGCACCGTAGGCGGACACAAGAGTTAAAGACTGTTCCACTAGGGGTAAATCGAGACGTTGAGTCAGATAGGAAATACCAAAACCCACTAAACAACCCACTGCCACCCCGATACCGATAAAAGCGGCAATCCGGCTAATAGTTGTCTCTAAGGATAGACCACTAGCACCGAGGGGAATTTCCACCAAAAGAGCGAAAGCGACCACAGCGACCCCATCATTAAATAAGCTTTCCCCTTCCAAAAGCACGGTGAGCTTTTTACTGGCCCCTAATTCGCGAAAAAGAGCGACAACAGCGACGGGATCCGTAGAAGAAAGGCTCGCACCCACTAATAATGCCGTAAATAGGGGTAAATTGGTCAATTCATCTAGGGTAAAACCAACCCCGAAAATCGAGATAATTACGCCGACAATAGCGAAAAGACTGACGGGAATCCAATTATCCTTCAGATCTCGCCAGCGGGTATTCCAAGCGGCTTCAAATAGCAAAGGGGGCAGAAAAATTTCTAGAATCAGTTCGGGGGATAGGTTTACCAGACGGATATCGATGAAGGCTAAACCCAAACCGACTATCACTAACAATAGGGTGTAAGGAATTTGGCGAAACCAGCTAAAAATCCTCGAAACCGTGGCCACACTCAGGGAAACGGACAAAACAATTAGAAATTGTTCTAAATTTTGCTTAATGACTTCATCGGTAGCGGATTCTAAACTCATTGGGTGGGAGGCAATCGGTGAGCGGACGTGCAAGAAAAGAACAATCTAAATTATTATTACACTTTAGAACCAGTGATTTTTTCTCCTAAACCCAAGTTTTTCTGCTGGCAATTCCTTATTATCTATGTCCTTGACTATGCCTCAGTCTGCCGAGTCCTCCACGGGTGAGGATTTACCCCTAGCTATCTCACCCAGTAACGAGCAGTTAGAGAGTATTAATAGCTATTTAAACCTGATTTTGGTTGCTTTAGTCTCTCTAGCTAATTTAGACTCCGAGTCTATCACCCAAGCAGCCCAAGAATTAGCCTTAGATCTGGATACAAGCGATCGCCTAGTTGCCCACCACTGGCAACCCCAGTCAAACCTCTCCCTAGCGGACATCCGTTCTCTAGTTCTCCTCCTCTGTCATCTAGCCCAAAAAAAGCAAGAGTTAATCCGTCGCGCCGTAATTCTCTTGGAACAAGTGGGAACTCAAGGACAAGAACCGGTCAAAACCACGCTTTTAGGCAATTATATCGCTAATTTTCGCTTAAAATACCCAGAAATATCGGAAAATAATCTCATTGATTCTAGCCTAACTTCCCTAGCTTGGAAATTATTAATCGATTTATTGTTCTACAGCAGTCCCCGCAGTCATCTCCTTCTTTGGCACACCCTTTTGGCAAGTCAAAAATAAAAAGCCTATCAGTTATCAGTTATCAGTTATCAGTTATCAGATGTAAGTTTTCAGATGTAAGTTTTCAGATGTAAGTTTTCAGTTCACTGTTTACTGTTTACTGGACGGCTACGCCGTGCCTTTGGCAACACTGAAAAAAAAGCTTCCCAGTTCATAATTCATAATTCATAATTCATAATTCATAATTCATAATTCATAATTTATAAGTACCTAAGCAAAATTAATTACACATATCTAACCACCTCTTGCCTCTTGCCTCTTGCCTCTTGCCTCTTGCCTATCTTCACTAGGAAATTAATTTTGCACGACTACTTAATTTATAATTCCCACCGATAACTAAAAATGAGTAATCTAATTCGCAAATATACACCCCCCACCTGTACCCTAGAAATTTGGGGAAATAGTTCGCCCCTAGCGGTTTGGCTAGGTAAAAATGTCTTAAACGATGCTCACTTTCAATTGCGCTTTGATGATCCTAGATTGAGTGAGGAAAAGCAGGTGACGATCAAAGGCGATCGCACACAATTGCAACTCCTAGGGGAAATTGTCGCTAATTATGTGCAGAATTTACTCTCTAGTCCTGTTTCTACCCTCTCTTTCGTGGCTAGTGGTTCCCCCGAAAGTCATCTCCCCTCCTTACCCTCTCTCCGTTGTCAGGGACTTCTCCAGCATCAATTATTTTTAGGTTCCTTGCTAACCGATAGGGATAAACAGGAGATTGAATTAACCACATCGCAATTATTCGACCTAGCCAATGCTTTAGGGGAATACAACCATGAAAGTCCCCTAATACCCCCTTTAATTCGCCAGAAAACTCGAAAGAATACCCTGATCTGGACGGGATTAATCGCCTCAGCCCTAATAACTATCGGGGGAATAGCGATCGCATTTTATCAACAGCAAGAACTAACCAACAATGATTTAACCACCGATCCCAATAGCGCCAGGATTCCCCAACCCTTGCCAACGCTGCCTTTACCCCCCACGGGAACAGCCGCCCCAAACCCGCAGTTACCGGCAAATTTGGGCAATAAAACCCCTTTACCGCCACCGCCCCCCGTGGCAACCGTTCCAGCCCCAGTTCGTCCCTCTAGCGTCCCCCTAGTGATTCCGCCGTCCACTTTACCGCCGCCACCAGTCACGGGTTCGCGTCCCGGCGGCACGGCGATCGTAATTGAACCGAATAATCAGAACATCCCGATTACTGCCCCCCCCGTCACCAGCGCTCAGGGTACAAATGCACTAGCAAATGTTCCCCCCACCACGATGAATCCGAGTCCAGCACCGCCAAAATTGCCCAATTTACCGCCTCTAAGCCCTGTTAACCCTGAAAATGTCAATTTAGACTCCAAACCGCCCACAAGTACCGCTAAAGCCCCAGAGACGAACTTACTAGATACCATTCCCCAAGTGGCAGAAACCAGAGAATATTTTCAGTCCCGTTGGCAACCCCCGGAAAGTCTCAAGCATACTCTAGAGTACCGTTTGGTCTTAAATCAGGATGGTTCCCTAAAACAGATTATTCCCCTAGGACAGGCGGCGAAAATCTATCTCGATCGCACTAATATGCCCCTGCTCAATCAACCTTTCGTTTCTCCCCTCGATATCTCTGGTAATCCTCAATTGCGTCTAGTTCTTGGTTCTGATGGCACGGTGCGGACTTTTATGGAACAGTAATAGGGGACTTGCGTGGGAATAATATCCCAATCGATCGGAGGGCGCAAGCTTTGCGCCCCTACAGTAACGGATTTTGTCCACAATGTAGGGGCGAACTGCGTTCGCCCAAAAGGTACATTATCAAAGCGCAAGTCCGTAGGCTGTACTGCATTTAATTAACAATAATCTCGTCGGCGCTGTCGGGTTGGTTCATTTCTGTTAGGGTTTGCCAACCGGATTGCCAGAGATTCGCGTCTTGCAACTGTTTAGCATTAATCCAGAAGCGGACAGTCGGATCGCAGGAAGCGACTAATTCGGCAAAAACCCATTGACCGCGATTTTGACGATTGACCACTTGAAAATGTCGCCAGCCCCATGTTTTTTGTTTTGCCGTCCATTTTGATCCCAAGAGATGGGGATACTTCTGTTTTTTGGGCATAAAAGTTAAAACACCTGAGTTCGGGATAGGCTGAAACCCTTATATTATCCTCGTTGGCCCACCCGATTTTTTTCCGGTAGCCAAGGAGAGGAAAAATGATCGGGGCGCTTAAGTGCGCCCCAGTTTTGGCTAATAACCGCGCCAAACACCAACCAAAACCCCTTGCACTTGTACTTGTTCAGTATTGGCTGTAATTGGTTGATATTTTTGATTGGAGGGTTGGAGAGTGATGATTTCGCCTTCTTGGTAGAAACGTTTTAAAGTAGTGCCGTGGCCTTCGACTCTGGCGGCGACGATTTCTCCATTGGACACCGCTTCATTACCCGTGAGAGAACGCATAATCACCAGATCCCCATCGGCAATATGATCCTCGATCATACTGTCTCCGGAAACGCGCAGGGCATAACAGTCTTGGCTGCGTTGCAACAGGTTAGAAAGATCGAGTTTTTCTTCCACATCGGTGAAGGGTTCCACTAAACCACCAGCAGCGATCGCACCTAGAACCGGTAAACCTTGCACTGGTTGTTTGAGAATCCGCAGGGTGCGTGCTTTTCCTTCTGTCCAATCAATATAGCCTTTGGTGCGTAAACGTTCTAAACGGCTTTGAATCGGTGCGGGAGAGCGTAAATTCATCGCTCGCATCATTTGCCGGATGGAAGGGGCGTGCTGAGTAGTGCGAATGTACTCAATTAGCCAGTCGTACAACTCCTGTTGCGCTTGAGTAAGGGATTCGAGGTTAGTCATGATCTATTTTCCTATCCTTGGGTTAAGATAATTTGTACTTTAGTTCATTTGTGTTTAACCTAGTACATCTTAACTTCATCGGCCGACTAAATCAACTGATTATTAGATCTCTTGCGAAAATCAAAAATTGTCGTGCTTGGTTAGGAGACTCCGAGACAGCCTTGAATCAGTTATCAGTTAGGGACTTGCTTGGGAATAATATCCCAATCGATCGGAGGGCGCAAGCTTTGCGCCCCTACAGTAACGGATTTTGTCCACAATGTAGGGGCGAACTGCGTTCGCCCAAAAGGTACATTATCAAAGC
>NZ_JADBVM010000201.1:0-13330 GCF_020244875.1 Microcystis sp. M44BS1 | reverse complement strand
TCCAGATACAGTCAACGGTACAGCCATTTTCAAGTAAAAAATGTACCCAGTAGCCTCTTTTCAATTTTTTCTTAGAAGCGACCTGCAGTAAGGGTTTTGTTAATTTTTTAGTATTTATGTATGGGGGAAGTCCAGATATAAGATGAACGTAGGTTGGGCTGAAGCATGAAACCCAACCCCCGCTCATGTTACGCTACCGCTAACCCATCCTACAAATAATTGTGCCTCCCTACTTATTAGCTGCTTTAGAGAAAAATCCCCCAAAACTCAAACAGTAATGCTGAAAAAGTCTTTGAGTGGGAACAGGGAACAGTTTTTGATGCCTTAAACCAGCCATCTTCGCTCATCAGACCCATAAACAAGCAAAATTATCTGTATATTTAATCACTTAATCAGATATCTGTGAAATAGCAGTTTTTAAATAGGAAACCACCTCATTAATTGCTACTTCTGACGCTTTTTTACTGGCTCTTTCGACTAATTCCACCTTACCCGATTTGAGAGATTTACCCGTGACAATGCGATAGGGAATCCCAATTAAATCCGCATCTTTGAACTTAACTCCCGCACGTTCACCCCGGTCATCTAAAAGGGTTTCAATGCCGGCTTGATTTAACTCATTGTATAAACTTTCGGCGGTTTTTACCTGCTCGGCATCGGCTAAATTAGGAATAACCACAATCGCTTGATAGGGGGCAATAGCTACGGGCCAAATAATGCCATCTTTATCGTAG
Source organism: Microcystis sp. M44BS1 (assembly GCF_020244875.1). Classification (NCBI taxonomy): domain Bacteria; kingdom Bacillati; phylum Cyanobacteriota; class Cyanophyceae; order Chroococcales; family Microcystaceae; genus Microcystis; species Microcystis sp. M44BS1. The sequence goes on along the minus strand of NZ_JADBVM010000201.1, from coordinate 12,596 downwards.
GATTGTTCTACGGCTGCCTGTGCTAAACGGGATACTCCTATGCCATAACAACCCATACAAATGGGGGTAGATTCTCCCGCTTCATTAGTATAAAAAGCATTCATAGCTTGAGAATATTTATAGCCCAATTGGAAGATATGACCGACTTCAATTCCTCTAGCACTTTGCAAGGTTTGATTAGGATCATGAATAGCTCGATCGCCTACCCTGGCTTTGCGTAGATCGACGATTAATTCCGGTAAGATAAAATCTTGACCCCAATTGGCTCCCACTACATGAAACCCCGTTTCATTAGCACCGGTAATAAAGTTTTCTAAGTCTGTCACCGTGTTGTCTGCTATGCGTAAAAACTTAGGAGCTATATCGCTGGCTTTTTTGAGCAAATTATCTTCTAAGTCGGGAGCAATATAACCCAAAGGTAAAGGTTTAGTTGCCCATTTCTGTTGAGCGGCAGCATCGGGGATTTTTAAAGCCAAAATTGTTTTAGCATTGTAACGGCTCGCCTGTCTAACTAATTCATTTTGTAGTTTAACTTCATTAACCTCTTGATCGCCCCGAATGCTCACCAAAACTAAAACAGTTATGCCGCTATCATAAACCACTTCGTAGAGAACATTCTTGACGATAGCAGTGGCAGAACAATCGAGAAATTTAGCTAAACTTTCGATCGTGTTGGTGTTAGGAGTCTCTTTTTTAGCAAACTTTTTCAAGGGAGAAGCCACTTTATCTGCCGGCAAAGAAACGGCTTTTTCCACATTAGCCGCATACTTTTCATCGGCGGTAAATAAAACCTCATCTTCTCCAGCATCAGCTAAGACCATAAATTCTTGGGATGCGGAACCGCCAATCGCTCCAGAATCGGCTTCTACTGCCCGAAAAGCTAACCCACAACGGCGGAAAATATTGCGGTAAGCTATATCCATCGCTTGATAGGTTTTCTTTAAACATTCCTCGTCGAGATTGAAAGAATAGGCATCTTTCATAATAAATTCTCGTCCCCGCATTAAACCAAAACGAGGGCGAATTTCATCGCGAAATTTAGTTTGAATCTGATATAAATTAACTGGTAATTGTCGATAGGAACGAATTAAATCACGAGCGACGGCAGTAATTACTTCTTCGTGAGTCGGTCCTAATCCTAACTCCCGCTTTTGCCGGTCCGTCAGGGCAAACATAATCCCTTCCGCTTTTGTGTAGGTGTCCCAACGGCCTGATTCTTGCCAGAGTTCCGCCGGTTGCAGTTGGGGAAGTAAACATTCTTGGGCGCCGGCTTTGTTCATTTCTTCCCGGACTATCTGGGAGACTTTCTGTAAAACCCGCCACATCAGGGGTAAATAGGCGTAAATACCGCTGCCGATGCGACGAATGTAACCAGCACGGACTAAGCATTTATGACTAGGGATTTCCGCCTCGGCTGGGTCTTCCCGGAGGGTGACAAAAAGCTGTTGAGAGAGTCGCATCCTATCGATATCCTTTTGAACAGAAGACTTTCTATTATCTCATCAAAGGAGAGCGACTGCAATTATCAATTACTTGTGTTGACAAACAATAACAGCGACCAGTTTACCGATTCTCAGGTATTTCCCCTCATAACTTGAGACTGGTTGGAGAAGCATTGAACCTTAGTTGCAATTGCCTAACTCCCTTGTTCTCTACTCTAGGAAATATGAGCGTTCAGGTCGGTCGCTGTTATCGTCGTCATCGAGACAGAATGTAACTTTAACAGGGTTTACTCCTTTGTGAACTTGACCTTATAACCTTGCCAGTTGATCTGTCAGGGAAGCTTTTTTCTTTAGCTTCAATTATTAATATAACATCGGATCGGAGCTAGAAGTCTTTCTCTTAATCAAAGTTTACATTGCCAGCATCAAGGAAAAGCCTCGATGTTTTGACGCTTAACCGACCATAACTCTTATTATCCAAAAATTATGGCAGCAGTGACCTCAACAGTAGTCAAAGAAAGCGCAGAAAAATTAACTAACTCAACAGACCAAAGAAGCAACCACCGCTAGGGAAAAAGACAAACTGCCAGTGCTGTATCGGCTAAAACAAGAAAAAGCTCCCACCCTCAAGGTGATAGCTAAAGGTTTAGGGCATCATAGAAACACAGTGCCAACCTGTCAGGTAAATATCTTGAGGAAGGCAACGAAAAGAACTTTATAAGGTGAATCGGAACGATCCCTTAAACTTCCCGTTGCCGAGGTCCCAGTGGGACAGGTGAGTAATATGCTTATCCACAGGGAGGCTTGATTTGGGTGCTATATATACAACCAGTCTCAATGGCTGGCTGGTACGAATTATCGTGTCTGACTTCATATATATTCTTGTTCCCCAAACTGAAACATCTTTGGCCTGTTTGCCGACAAGATACAAAGCTGAAATGATTGTGGCATCCGAGGCGATGCGGGCGGCGAATGGGATCGATATCGCTCCTAAAGAACTCTTCGCCTTCACCATAAACTGCAAGGTTCTTGGCGCTATGAGTTGGACTCTGGTAAATGTGTAGCCATCTGAAGATGCTCCCTGCTTGAGATAGTCACTGCTTAGTCTCTCAATGATATCGAGATCAATTTCATGATCTGGCACTTCCGAAGGGAGGCGCGTCGGCAGGGAAAATCCCAAGAAGTTGTGATCGGCAAATACGTCCTCAGCAGTGTAAGCCGTTTCTATTTGACCCATTTCATCTATGGTTATATGCCCGGGCCCGTGAAACCCATTAAAGTGATTGCTTACTGAATAGCAATAGGCCCCTGCGTGTTGGATTAACAATGGATCTCCAGGACTCTGGCCTTCTAAATTGGTCGATGGTAGCAATATATCGCCGGCAAAACAAAGTGGCCCTCCGATAGCATCGTCCCCTTGAGTAGGCAGGGTGCGATGATTGCGATCGATAATTTGGTGGCTCCATGAGAGGAGAGTCACCTTGATTAGCTGGTCGGAGCCAACATCAACAATAGCCCAACGTCTGCCCCGCATCTGCTTAAGCTCGCGGATACGAGTCAACAAGGCGACGGCATTACCAACCAGTGCGTGTCCAGGCTCGACTATGTACTCAATACCGGGTAACAAGTGTTTCTTTAATGCTTCTGTGTACTCTGGGATTGTTGGAAACTGTTGCCCGTCATGGAAGTCAATGCCAAGCCCACCGCCAAGATTTAGTTTTCTCATGCAATGATTCGAGCCGGCCTCGATTAAGTTTTTCAAATGATGAATAAACTGAATCGAATGACTAAATGCCGATACATTATCCATCTGAGTACCAATATGGATATGCAAGCCAGCTATAGGTAGTTGGCAACTGGCCAGCGCATCTGGCAATTCCTCGGATGGGATGCCAAACTTACTGTTGGGCGAGGCGTGAGAAACCAGATCCTGCCAATCAGTATTGTGGAAATATTCCACCGGTTTTTCTGGGTTAACCCGAACCAGCAAGCTCCCACTCCAATCCTTGCCATAAAGCTTATGTTGAAGGTCATCTAATATAGCTTGGGAGTCAGCAACTACTGTTGAGCCTCCATCGAGGAGAGCTGCCATTAGCTGGCGGTCGGGCGCCGGACTGTTGTATATGATCCGATTTAACGGGAATCCGCAAGAAAGGGCCAACTCAACTTCATATTTAGAAGAGCAGTCTGCGGAGCATCCCAGGGATGCCAGTTCATTCAGAATCGCCATCGACGGATTAGCCTTGATCGGGTAGGCAACCTGAGATGGACTGCCTACAAGATCCACAAAGTGGGACAGGTTCCGGCGAAGCTGACCGAGGTTCAGTATGTAGAGAGGAGACCCATGGCGTTTTGCTATCTCCTCGATGTCAATTGATCGCGTCCAAGTTTCCATAATCTCTTCCATAATCTCGCTTTTGTCCAACCCCTGGCATCACCCGCGTCCCTATTCGATTTATCAGGGACTTCGTGCTAGGGTGTCGGGTGCGTACCGGCTCGCTTTGAAATGCCTTCGGCACTATTTTGCTGCCACTCTTTCTAATCTGGTGGTGGCCGATTGTATTACCGCTACCGTCCCCAGAAAGTGCCAATGTGGAAGGTCTCAAAGCGTTGGAGAGTAGTTCCGATCACCACTTATTTGACACCTCGGATGCTGATGGCCGTTAATGGGAATGAGTGAATCAGTATTTGTTCTCATATACAAAGCGGGAAGAGCCTAATTATTAATTAAACCGCTCCCTGCGGTTTAGCACCTTTCCCTATGCTACTATTCCACTTCCATCGGTCTAATACCCCCTAAATGAAACTTAATAGCGCACCCTGCGGTTTCAGAGAAAGACCTTAACTTTGCTTAGGTTTGAGTGGATTGGCGAGCATCCAGACGGGAGTTTATTAGCTTGGGTAATAGCAATCCGGATTTCGCTTTGTAAGCGTCAAATTCAGGATAGCGGGAGAGAGACAGGTCTTTTTTAAGCATATTGGGGATGAAGATCCCGGCGATGAATCCCCCCAAAATCAGAAAAGGGAGCCAATGTTGGGCTAACAGGGCAAAACTCAGATAAATTAAAATCTCTCCTAAATAGTTGGGATTGCGACTACGACTAAAGAAACCTTCGGTGATCAATCCTTCCCTATATTTAAGGGTAAAATACTTTTGGGCATCGCTACCGTAATGGAGAAATACCCCCATAATATTGATCGCTATGGCTGCGGATATTAAAGGAGCGGCGGCCGTGACCTTCCCGCTAACAATAATAAAAGGGGCAGCCCAATATAAACCGAGAACGATAAAGGTAAATATTCCCATAGCCAACGGTATTTCTTTTTCCCATTGTTGATCTGGATATAATCTATCCTTGATCAGCCACATCAGACCGTAAGTTCCTTGTAGGGCAAGGTATATCCAAGCGAGCGGGGTAAAATTATTATAAAAAGCCATTAAGGCCAATATAATTAGAAAAGTCAGAAATTTATGCCAATTAATCGCGTGTTTTATCTTCATTTTCTTCAAAGTAGAAACCAATCCTGTTGATCGAGTGCTAAACAATTATAACTACTAACGTTTCCATCCGGTCTTTGACATCGCTTGAGAATAAAAAAGAAAGGTCGGGGACAGTTGTTAAAATCCATAATTGCTGGCCCGGTATTCTCCTCTAATTTCCGCAAAGAGTCATTAATCGGCAGATAATCCTAGATCATCAGCACCAGCTTCCGATCTGGTCTGTCAGGTTAACGGCGATCGCTGTTTGCATCGGTGGGGTTAAGACACAGCAATACCTAAGACCAAAGACCGGCGCATTGTTAAGATACACACTTTCTTATACAAAGTTGTACTTACAAATACAATTTAATAAAATCTTTATATTTGTCTCCTGCCAAGGTTCCACCTTCCCATGAGAAAAGGGAGGGTTTTTCTCCCTTCCCTGAGCGGTTACACAAAAGCTAGAACCTCTGGAAATGCGTTACAAGGGATACCTTGGCAACGAGGTAAGACTATATTTCTGGAAAATTATCCCTATTCTTCTTCCTTGCACACAGAAACGAGAAGAGCCAAGTTATCGTTGAAACTGCTATAATTAATAGAATATCAAGAATAGTAAAATTCTATGAATGCACTAAAATACCAAACAATCATCAAAAATGGTCAACTTAGTTTACCTCCCCTCGACTTACCAGAAGGAACAGTTGTCGAAGCGATTTTATTGATTAAAGAAGCTGCTGAAATGGATGAAACCGACTATCTGCTTTCCACAGAAGCTAACCGTCAACATCTCCAAGAGGCAATAGAATCTCTGAAAAATCCTGATAGTTATATTTATGTAGATGCTGCTAACTTATGAGGAAAGTCGCCTTTCTAACCCGAAGTTTTGATGAGTTTAATCAATGGGCGCTCGCAGACAAAAAAGTTGACGCTAAAATTGTCAGCCTGATTAAAGATGTTCAAGGAGAGCCTTTTTCTGGATTAGGAAAACCAGAAGCATTAAAACATGAACTATCAGGATTGTGGTCACGACGCATTACAAAAGAACATCCCCTAGTTTATAGCGTGTCTGATCAAGAAATTGTGATTGTTTCCTGTAAATTTCACTACTAATAATCGCCAGAAATTCCAGAACTAGCTGAGAGCAAGAATTAGGGTAAACGAAAACTTAAGAAGAATTTCTCAAGAAAGGGAAAACCAACCTACATTTTTCTTTTATTCTTGTCCAACACCACCATCGAATACTGTCCTATCCCTAGAGAAATTAATTGAATAGAACATTGCAAGTCAAAACAGGATTATGTTGATTTTGGACTCGACTTTAACACTCTTGAACACTTTAAACAGGATTTAGTATTACACAAGAGCTAGAACCTCTGGAAATGCGTTGCAAGGGAGACCCTTGCAACGAGGTAGAAACGAGAAGAACCACTTACTTATTAATTTTTCACAAAAGTAAATTTACCATTTTTACCATCGGCATCCATTTTAATTTGTGCCACGGAGAATTTATCCTGAATGATTTCTCCTTCGGGAGTAAAAGCAATATCTCCCAAGACAGTGACATACTTACCCGCTAAAATTTCCTGATTTAATTGTTGGCGAATTTGTTCGAGGGAAAGTGTACTGAGTTTATTTTTATCATCTACCCGTTTTAAGGCCTCGACAAAAACTTGAATTCCCGTAAAAGCTTGAGCGGTAAATTGGGGCGGTGCTTTTTTATTTTCTGCTGTATAAGCGGCGACAAAATCCCGATTAATAGGATTATCTAATTCCGGGTTATAAGCTTGAGCGATGATAATGCCATCACATTGAGCTTGACAAACCGGGAAAATATTAGAAGTATTTAAACCATTGCCCCCAATAATTAACCCCTGATAGCCTAATTGTCGCAACTGTTTGACCAAATTGCCCCCGTCAGCAACCAAACCAGAAATAATCACTAAATCCGGTTTAATATTAATAGCGGCGGTGGCTTGGTTTTGAAAATCTGTATCGGTGGTTTGGAATTTCTGCACGGTGACAATATCAAGATTTAAACTCTTTAGGGTTTCTTGAAAAGTTTCCGTTTCCGATTTACTAAAAGCATCATTTTGGGCAAAAAAGACAGCCACTTTTTTAATCTTGGGATCGATTTTTAAAGCGGTTTTAACTGCATTGGGAGCGACCACAGCCACAGGAGCAGACACCCTACCCACATATTCACCGATCTGGGGGATACCTTTAGCCGTGTTAGACGGGCCGAGAATGGGAACTTTGGCTCGATCGGCGATCGGACTAGCGGCAAAAGCTTGCTGGGACAGAGACGGACCGAGAATACCCACCACCTTATCTTGAGTGATTAGGGTATTAATGGCGTTGATCGCCCCCGGTTCATCCCCGGCCACATCCTGGATAATAACTTTAATCGGTGTTCCATTGACTCCGCCCTTTTTATTAAAATATGTTTCAGCCATCTTGACACCGATCACCTGTTCCTGTCCCAATAGGGCGAGATTGCTGGTTTGAGCCAAAGCTGCACCGATGGGAATAGCAGCAGTGGCGGCGTTTTCTGCGGGACTGGGGTTAGTTTGACTGGTGGGAGTGCCGGAATTACAGGCCACCACTAAACCAAAAGTGACTAGGGATAATATTAAGGGGATTAATAAACGTTTTCTGAGCATCTTAACTCTCCTAGGGCTGATATTGTTGATGACACTATTATTTCGCTAATCGGGTTGATTTCAGCGATAATTCTCGACGCGATCGAACCGGATTTTGCTCCCTTAGCGCCCTTTGTTTCTCATAATCTTGTCGATTAACCTCCCCGTCTCACCTCCGTTTTCAGAAAAACGATTTGCCTTTTCTGGTTCTGTCGCCTAACCTAGTAGTTAGGGAATTTATTATCGCCTTTCCCGTCCACAAACCCCAGCAAGCGAAAACATCCATTTAAGATTATGACTAACCCCGTTATTCACGCCTTTTTCCTCGGACGAGCGATCGCTGAAGTGGTCAGTGAACAGCTAGAAGATGCGTTTACCAACGCTTTAAGCGAATTAGGCAAATTTGATGCCGAACAACGGGAAAACCTGCGGCAATTCGTCGAAGAAGTGCAAATGAGAGCCGATCGAGCCATGGAAAAGGGAGTATATACTGGTACAGACTCCAGTGGTTCCTCCAGTGCCGATGTGCAGGAAAACATCGACGAAATGCGGGCCGAAATCGCCCAATTGCGCTCGGAACTAAAAAACTACCGGAATTAACCCAAAACCCTCTTTTAGTCGCTTTAAAGCCCCAAAAATTGCGTGTCAGCCCTTCTACCCGTCCCCGTTACCCTAGAGTTAAACCCAGCAATGCCGGCCCTCCAAGTCGCCAAAAATAGCTATCGTTGGAATCGAGAAAACTATTCCATCAATCGTCGTCGTCTAGATATTTGGCGATTCGTTCTGACTGTACTTTATCAATTCTGGCTCAACGGTAAAAAATGGAGCTATAACGGCGGCTATAGCCAGGAAAAACTCGCCAGCAGACGCAGAAAACAAGCCGCTTGGATTCGGGAAACCATGCTAGAATTGGGTCCAACTTTTATTAAAGTCGGTCAACTGTTCTCCACCCGGGCCGATCTTTTTCCCCTCGAATATGTGGAAGAACTCTCGAAACTACAGGATCAGGTTCCCGCATTTACCTACGAACAGGCCAGCAAAATCATCGAGATATCCCTCGGTAAACCCCTCAATCAACTCTTTAAAAGCTTTGATCCCATCCCCCTAGCAGCCGCTAGTTTAGGACAAGTTCACCGGGCCCAACTGAAAACCGGCGAAGATGTGGTGGTCAAAGTCCAACGGCCCGGGTTGAAAAAATTATTTAGTATCGATCTGACCATCCTGAAAAAAATCGCCCAATACTTCCAAAATCATCCCAAATGGGGTAAAGGTCGCGATTGGACGGGTATTTATGAAGAATGCTGTAAAATCCTCTGGGAAGAAACCGATTATCTCAATGAAGGTCGTAACGCCGACACTTTTCGCCGTAATTTTCGCGGGGAAGATTGGGTGAAAGTACCGAAAGTCTATTGGCGCTACACCGCTCCCCGGGTTTTAACCCTAGAATACCTCCCCGGCATCAAAATCAGTCATTATGAGGCCCTAGAAGCGGCCGGACTCGATCGCAAATTGTTGGCTAAACTAGGGGCAAAAGCTTATCTAATTCAACTACTCAATAACGGCTTTTTTCACGCGGATCCTCACCCCGGCAATATTGCCGTTGATAGTGATGGCTCCCTAATTTTCTACGATTTCGGCATGATGGGACAAATTAAAACCAACGTGCGCGAAAAATTAATGCAGACTCTCTTGGGAATTGCCCAAAAAGATGCCGATCGCGTGGTCACTTCTCTGGTGGATTTAGGAGCATTAACTGCTAATGGTGATATGGGAGCAGTGCGGCGATCGATCCAGTATATGCTCGATAACTTCATGGATAAACCCTTTGAGGAGCAATCCGTGGCCTCTATCAGCGATGATCTCTATGAAATCGCCTACGATCAGCCTTTTCGCTTTCCCGCTACCTTTACCTTCGTCATGCGAGCATTTTCTACCCTGGAAGGGGTAGGCAAAGGACTCGATCCCGAATTTAACTTTATGGAAGTGGCCCAACCTTTTGCCCTGCAATTAGTAAATGATATGACAGGAAATAATGGCAGTAATATCCTCGATGAGTTAGGACGACAAGCAGCCCAAGTGAGCAGCACCGCCCTGAGTTTACCCCGACGCATCGATGATACGATCGAAAAATTAGAACGGGGTGATATCCGTGTCCGGGTGCGTTCCAGCGAATCAGATCGACTTTTGCGGCGATTGGGTATGATTCAAATGGGAACCAACTATACTTTACTGGTCAGTGCTTTACTTATCTCAGCGACGCTTCTATTCGTCAGTGGTTTTGGTTGGTTAACTTTAGTGCCGATGGCGATTTCCCTGCTGCCGGGGATAGCTCTTGTGAGACTTTGGCGAAAAATTGAACGTCAGGATCGCATGATGTAATTGATTGCGGGATAATAAATATTGTGTTAAAAGCAGAAATTTCGATGAACAATCTTTCTTTTGGAGGAATGACCGATCCTGGTGTAGTGCGATCGGTTAATCAGGATAGTTATTATATCGACCCCGAGCAGCGCTTTTTTATCGTTGCTGATGGTATGGGAGGTCATGCGGGGGGCCAGGAAGCTAGTCAAATCGCCACTGAAACTATCCAAGCTCATCTAGAAGAACACTGGAATTCGCCCCTGACTGCTGGGGAATTGCTACAGGAGGCAATTACCGTCGCTAACGAGAAGATTATTGAAGATCAACTGAAACATCCCGAAAGACAGGACATGGGGACAACCCTGGTCATGGCTATCGTCCGAGATGATGGCTCTTGGTACACCCATATTGGTGATTCCCGTCTCTATCGCTTTCGTGAGCAAAAATTAGAACAGGTGACGGAAGATCATACGTGGATAGCTAGGGCGATAAAAATGGGCGATCTGTCCGAAGAAGATGCCAAAAACCACCCTTGGCGACATATTTTATTTCAATGTCTCGGTCGTCGCGATTTGCCCCCAGTGACGGTATCTCCCCTCGATCTGCAATCCGGCGATAGTTTAATTCTCTGTAGTGATGGTTTGACGGAAGAACTGTCCGACGAGGAAATTAGCGATTATTTGCAAACCGGTGCCGATTGTCAGGAAATTGTCGAGAATTTAGTGGCAGCGGCCAAAGAAGCCGGCGGTTCTGATAATATCACCGTGGTCATGGTCAGCTGTTGACTATCTAGGGTTTGCGGCAAAAAGTTTCTCGTGGGGAAGTGGGGAAGTGGGGAAGTGGGGAAGTGGGGAAGTGGGGAAGTGGGGAAGTGGGGAAGTGGGGAAGTGGGGAAGTGGGGGAATTTCAACTAACACCCTATCACCCTAAAACCCTAAAACCCTAAAACCCTAACACCCTAACACCCTAACACCCTAAAACCCTAAAACCTGCCGATCGCCGATCGCCTCATCTCCACAAGCAATTTAAATGCGCGGGCAGCTTACTCGATCGCTCCTGCTTGTTGTAATAAAGAAACGATCGCCTGATGGTGATTAAATTTAGCTAACATTAAAGCGGTCATTCCCCCTTGATTTTTCTGATTTAAGTTCACTTTTCCCCCGTCTAACAAAACTTTAACCGTGTCGAGACAACCGTGATAACTCGCCCACATTAACGGGGAAGCGCCGCTAAAATCGAGTTTATTGACATCGGCACCGATAGCGATTAACCAGCGCACCAATTGACTATTATTGTCCTCACAAGCTTTCATAAGGACGGTTTTGCCATCGGGATAAACGGCGTTGGCATTAGCCCCGTAGTCGAGGAGATAACGGCAGATTTCCGTAAATTGGCGCTGTAGAGCTAAAGTTAACGGTGTTTCTCCCTGCTGAGTTAGGTTAGGATCGGCTCCCTGTTTTAACAATTCTAAAACGATCGCTTCGTATCCTTGCACCGTGGCGATAAGCAAGGGTGTATCCCCAAAATGGTTGCGGTGATTGACAAAAGCGCCGGCTTGTAGTAGGGCCTGGACGATCTCTAAATGTCCTTCGATCGTGGCTAAATGTAAGGCCGTTTCTCCCGCCTGATTTTGATTGTCAATACTAGCCCCCTGAGCAAGTAAAAGTCGGACAATATCGAAATATCCCTCGGCAGCGGCGATCATCAGGGCTGTTTCTCCCTCCTCCGTGCTAATGTTTGGATTTGCTCCCGCTTGCAGTAAAGTTTGTACGCTGCCGAGATTTCCCCTCTCTACAGCCAAAATTAGGGGAGTCTCCCCGGATAAAGTGGGAGAATCGAGGGGCATACCACGGTTAATAAACAATTGGAGGATTTCTGGACGATTAGCGGTGAGAGCCTCTAACCAAGCTTCTTGACGGATTTCTTCATCTACACCACTATCGAGCAGTAAACCGACAATTGCGGCGTAATTTTGGCTAATTGCTACAGATAAAGCCGTATCTCCATCCCGATCGCGCATATTGACCCGAGCGCCGGCGGTTAATAAACGTTCTGCGATCGCTGTATGACCCTTATAAGTGGCAATCATTAGTGCTGGTGTACCATCTTGATTAACCTGATTGACATTAGCACCGGCGGCGATTAGTTGAGCGAGGATTTCACTGTGATTGAGGGCAGCCGCTAACATGAGAGGGGTTAAACCTTGAGGTTGTTTACTTTTGTTGATATCAGCCCCAAATTCTCGCAAAATTGCCACAATTTCCCGATGACCCCCCTGCACGGCATAGATTAAAGCCGTCGTATTTTGGCCATCAGTGGCGTTGACATTTGCCCCCTGACTCAGTAAAGCTTGAACCCGCGCCAGATTGCCCTGACGTGCCGCTTGTATTAACAAGATATCCCAATTAGAAGCCATTAACAGTGACCGATCGGCAGAAAGTATTTTTTCTATTATCGATCTTTATAGGCGGGTAAACGGACAGAAAACCTACTACCCCGTTCTAATTCTGAGGTGACGGTAATAGTTCCCCCTTGACATCCTCACCGCCGTAAACGGACGGTGATTCCCAAACCTCACGATTTGGGTTTCTGCTTCTTTCCCTTGCGGGGTTCCGCACCTGCCTTAACAGATTTACTCTGTTCTGGTCTTATGGTCGCTCTACAGACTGA
>NZ_JADBVM010000200.1:0-2507 GCF_020244875.1 Microcystis sp. M44BS1 | reverse complement strand
GCTTCGGTGATAGGAGAGGGCGGAATTTCCGTTAAGGGAGATAAATTGGCCGGGGGAGCCACCACGCGATCGAGTTTTAGGGTTAAATAACGAATAACCTCATCACTTAAACCCATGGCCCGTTCCATGGGGCGACTTGTTTGCCGCTGGCCTGATAATTCATCTGCACATAGACACCTATCAAAAATTTGTTGAAAGAAATCCCAAATTTCTCAACTCAATTGTCCTGTTTTGACTTCTTTTCTTGAGATAGTTTGCGCTGGCAGAAAGCGCCAAATCCCAATAAACCTAAGCCTAAAATTGTGCTAGGTTCAGGAACAGTTTGTGTGGTTTTTGCTTCAACTGATACATTATCTAGCCCAAGGTAATATGTGTTTGCGGTTGAAATTCCAACAATAGAGATAGGAGTGGACGTACTCGTCGCAGTGAAATCCCAGCTGAAGCCACCCCACTGATTGCCAGAACTTGATGGATTGAACGTGAATGTTTGGTTAGAGGAACCGGCGGTCGCGGTGACTGAGATAGGACCTGGATAAGTGGGGTTTAAAATTCCCAAAGAGAGGGATAGGGTATATTTCTGATTCACTGTAGTGTTAATAGTTTGAGTCACGCCTCCATAGGGAAAGAAATTATGGAAGCCAGCGAGATCGAAAAAGAAGTCTCCAAAAGGAGTAGTACCGCCATCGGAATTACCATTTTGACCCCATGCCAACTCGGCAGTAGTGGTTGTCCACCCTGGAATCACAGTAGAGCCTGGGTTCAAAGACATCCATCCAAATCCATTATTGACGAAAGTCCCGGCAGTATTTTCAAAGCTGCCATTTTGGAGTAGATTAAATGCTTGTGCCGTACCTGCTGCCAGACTGATAAGTATTACCCCCCCCCGATGGAGTATTTCATAAGTTTTGCTAATACCATAACTAAATGCCTCTTAAAAAATGTAGTTCTGCCTGATTTATAATGTTTAATTCTGTAGATTTGAAAGTCTTGCCGTTAAATTTATCAAATCTTAACAATACTCTAAGTTACTTATAAAAATAAAGGTATGTTAGCGACAGCTTAACACGCCCTACTTATCGCTCTCTTACTCAAAGGCAGAAGCACTAAGCTGTTCAGCATCTAAATAGCGTATAATAGAAACAGTAACCTATTCAAATATCAATAGCTATGCCAGCCCCTAATCACTTGAATTCCGAACAAAAAGAAAAGTTACAAAAAGCACTAAAAAAAGAAGAAAATCCTTACATTAGAGAAAGAGTTTTGATATTGTTGTTGTTAAATGATGGGAAAACTCAAGTCCAAATCTCCAAACTCATTGGGTGTTCACTGCGAACAGTCTCTTATTGGTGTATTCATGGAGATGCCAATAATTTAGATAGCTTGAAAGACAAGAGAATGGAGGGAAATTATCGAAAAGCGACGGATGAGTATATCAAAATATTGTTAGAGACAATTGACAAAGAGCCTCAAGAAATGGGGTATGAGTTTGGCCGTTGGACAGCCAAAAGATTAGCCACTTATCTGACAGAACAGACAGGTATAGAATTAAGTAGTTCTCAAGTCACGAACATTTTAAAAAAAAAGAAGTATGTTTATATTTGGGCTAAATATAGTTTAGAAGATCGACAAGATCCTGAAAAAAGAAAAGAATTTAAACAAAAATTAGCCGAATACTTAAAAATAGCAAAAGAAGAGCCAAATAAGCTACAGGTATGGTTTTGGGACGAAAGTGGATTCAGTTTAAGAGTCATTAGAAGAAAAACATGGGGGAAAAAAAGCCAAAGAAAAAAAGTTAGCGGACAAAGAAGAAGTGGTCGAGTAAATGCGATGGGAGGAGTGAGATATTCCGATAAAAAAAGATTCGTAGAATTCATAAAAAAAGGAAATTCAGAAACTTTTTATGAAGTGGTAAAAGTTTTTTATACAGAAATCATAAAAGAATGGGTGGAAGCGGGGAATAAAGAGGAGGATTTTCGAGAGAAGGGTCCAAAGATTGTCCTGATTCTCGATAATGCTAGTATTCACAAAAAAACAGATGTTGTTGGTAAAATTGCTGAAAATATGCCCAACTTAATTTTAGAGTATTTACCCGCCTATAGCCCAGATTTAAATATTATTGAATTGGTCTGGCACTCGGCAAAAGAATTTATCGCTCATCGACTTTTTAAATCAGTTGAAGAGTTAGAATCTCTTTTACATCAACTTTTAAATGAAGGAGGTTTAATTATTAAGTGGGATCGCAAGTTGAAAAACAAGGGTAATTCTGTTAACGCAATTTAAATTACGAACAGCTTATCTTCTTCATGAATCGGCAAAATTCAGTAAAATAGCAATAGACTAAATCAGAGAGAAAAAATTAGCTATGGCAACTACATCCGAAGACGTATGGCGACTCTTAGCCGAATTAGCGACTGCTCAAGCTGAATTAACTGCCGCTCAAAAAGAAACTGACAAACAACTGAAGGAAGTTAGTCAGCAACAGAAGAAAACTGACAAACAACTCAAAG
>NZ_JADBVM010000020.1:0-3370 GCF_020244875.1 Microcystis sp. M44BS1 | reverse complement strand
CACGGAGAGGAGAGTTGTGAAAGTTTTTTGGAAGAACATGAATGGCCATCTTTGTGTGCCACTATTCATAAAAAGAGTCCGCCACCTGAAAAGCCGCCCTCCTTGGCCGGAAGCGGTCAGAATGATTGCTTCTCTTGGGGGGTTTTTAGGTAGAAAAGGCGACGGTGAACCAGGTGTTAAAACTATTTGGTTGGGACTGGGAAGGTAACATGATATCAGCCAGACTTGGAAACTATCTCATCAAATTGGTCCCCCCCATAGAACCCCCTTGAGCCATCTTGCACACTTTTCTCTTTTTGTCAAATTTTATGTTAAGAAAGATGTGACTAATGGATAGCTTAATAAGGGGGGCAGGGGGGATCGAACCTAAAATCCATTTTAATTTAATTATAACCAGCTACTTAAGTAAGCTAAAACGGATTTTAACCGCCTATCCTTAGATTAGCTGTCTCGGAGTCTCGGAGTCTCGACTAGGAAATTAATTTTGCACGACTACTTAACTAACACTCCATTCAGAAAAATTTCGGCAATACCTTCGGCCATTTCTTGTAAAGCTAAGGGGGAAGCATTGCTATCTAAAATAGTTTCACTGGAAAAACCAGCAATTGCAAACATTCCTAGAAAAACCTGGGCCACAATTTTCGGATTCATGGGACGATAGATACCACGATCGATCGCTGTTTGAAAAAAAGCCTCGGCCACATCGGTCATTTTAGCAATTACCTCCGATTGAATCCGCTCTTTTAATTCGGGGTGAAATTGTGCCTCTATAAAACAAACTCGCAATAAATCGCTATTTTCTCGCATTCTCAACACCCTACGTCGCATCACCTGCGCTACCGCTTTATAACTGCCCATTTCGCTCAATTCCGTCAGCAAGTCGGTGAGAATATCCACCCATCCCCTAGTGGCCACTTCGATTAAAATCGCCTTTTTGTTGGGAAAATAACGAAATAAAGTTCCTTCTGCCACATTTGCTTTTCCTGCTAGGTCTTTGGTCGTGGTTCCTTCATAACCCTTAGCGGCAAATAAACGTAAAGCGGCCTGTAGAATACGACTACGGGTATCTTCTTCCCCAGAATTGGTCTCAGTTAGGGAACGTTGAAAAAGACTTTGCATAATTATTGACAGCTAGAACGGGATAGAGCCATTGTCATCGATCAAGTTAGGTGTTTACTCAAATGCTTCATAAAATTTTGAGTAATTGGAGTAACTTGGCCTTTAACAACGAGCGCACGAGCTTAGACCTCCTGCAAAAATAGGGCTCTTCTGGTTTCTGTGTGGAAACGAGGTCTATACTGATAGAATATCCGCAAAATAGCCCTAAAAGTCTTGCCCGATAAGCATTTCACGATTCCATAAGCAAAAATTATCACACAAAGTCGAGAAGAGCCAAAATAGGAACTGATTATGTAAAATAAAGTAAAACACTCAGAAAAACAATGACTTACGAAAAAGTAAAAAATTTGAATCCAGAAGAGTTTAAACGCTTTTGTGGAGTATATCCTGAAACATTTAAGGATATGGTGAAAGTTCTGGCCGCCGAAAAAGTTCTGCCAAAAAAATCGGGAAGACCAAGTAAATTAAGTTGAGAAGACCAAATCTTGATGACCTTAGAGTATTTGCGGGAATATAGGACTTATTTCCATCTCGCAATTAACTGGGAGATTAATGAGACAACAGCCCTAGGAATCACTAGAAGGGTAGAAGGTATTCTCATGAAATCAGGATTATTTAATCTGCCAGGTAAAAAGACAGTTCAACAAGCCAATAGTGACCTAGAGGTAGTGGTAGTAGATGTAGCAGAGCCTGAGATAGAAAGACCTCAAAAGAAGCAGAAAGATTACTATAGCGGGAAACAGGGCTATCATACAATAAAATCTCAAGTTCTTGCGGCTCAAAAAACAGGAATGATAATCTGTACCGCTCATGGAAAGGGAAGAATACATGACTTTAACCTTTGGAAAAATAGTCAAATTGGGATAGATAAAAGTATTGAATGTTTAGCAGATAAGGGCTATCAAGGAATCCAAAAACAGCATGAAAATAGTAGGATTCCTGACAAAAAGAAGAAAAATCAAGAATTAAGTTCAGAAGAGAAAGAATTTAATCGCCAGTTATCAAGAGAAAGAATTATTATCGAACATATTCACAGAAGTCTGAAGATATTTAGAATTTTATCATCAAGATATAGGAATCGGAGACGGCGTTTTGGTCTGAGATTTAATTTAATCGCTGGCATTTACAACTATGAACTTGCTTTAGGCTATCATCAAGTAGCTGAATAAGACTTTTGCAGGAGGTCTCTTGACAATGGGCTAAGTTTCCAGCCAAAATAACCCAAAGATTTTCATTCTCCCAGATAAAGCCTAGTTCTAGCTCCAAATGCTAGGGCAAAACGTTGACACTTGCTCCCCTATCAATCAAACCTTACTCTGGACTGCTGAAAAACATCGTCAGTGCAAGGCTATAACCAGTATTTTCCACCATTTTTTACTGTCTCTAAACTATCATGGAAAACTACAGGCCGCATCCCACTCAGGCATGAGTATAATTACTCATTGACGAAGTTGTGAGAAAATAGAAAGAAATACAAGGAAAAAAGCTATGCTAGGGATACCCCTGCAAGAAAAAGCCCAACTAGAGAAATATCTCCTGGAAACCGCCAAAATTCTCTGAAAATATACCGAACCAGAAAAGCTCAACGACTTCGAGAATAATGAAAAACTTTCTAGACTCAACCAACCGCGGGGAAAAAAATAATTTCCTCATCCCCCTTGCCTATACCCTAGGAATAGCCATCCCCTTTAGGTGGTGATTCGGTAGTAGTGATGGCGGCTTAATCCTTTGCTTTGCTGTGCATTGTAGTCATGGATAAAATACCAAAGGGTTCCCCAACGTGATTCTCCATTTTTTTTAGAGAAAGATAGACTGTCTCTCACCAGCCGAGAAATCCTTTGTCGAAAGGTATTATTTAATCTTTCAATAGGATTGGTTTGACCAGTTTCTTTTCCGACTGGTCGATGACGTTTACTAGGAATTACTGTCTTATAGGACTCCCAAAAGTCTGTGTAAGCAACTGCACATTGTCGGTAAACACCGGGTAAACTGGACCCAAAGTTTTTTGGCTGATTGACGACTCCTATCTCCGCGCATAGCAACCAATAATTTCTCTTGTCTTTCTATCAATTAACCGCCAAATATAGACCTTTATCGTCTTACAAAAAACCAAAGACCACATTTCATCACATTCTATAACCAATTTACCTTTTGGTTTGTCCGAAACCTTTATTTGACGGGGGACAGCCGCCAGTTTATTGTTGACATAATTTTGTAACCATGACCAACTTACCCCTGTTACTCTAGCAAT
>NZ_JADBVM010000002.1:0-8943 GCF_020244875.1 Microcystis sp. M44BS1 | reverse complement strand
TTATTCCTCCCATCGAGAGCTATTCTGAATTGTAAGTTATAACTATTATAATCTCATTTCTCTTTGTGATCAAGTTGAAGATTTTCTAGTTTTTGACGGCTCTAAGTATTAATACTCATTGCATAAGTGAGATGCTCCCCTTAATGAGTAATTTAGATAGTCAACAGCTTATCTTCTGACCTAGCACTTTTTTAAAAAAAGTATCATTAATTTTTATCTCAATTCTGAATATTAATTAATACCAGGGTCGGTTGCGGGCAAACTCAGCAGCGTATTAAGAAAAAATAACGAATTGCTAGAAAGCCGAGAATCTGGATAATGATCGAGGTGGAGACAGAAAAATTGCTCTACTTAAGCCTGTCTGCCGTAAGCGTCCAATAGTAGATAGGGAGTCAAAAGCGACGCTCAAGAAAGTCCTTCGGTTGTCAGGGAAACGAGGGGATATTTAGTGCGAAATTGAGCCGTAAAAAAACTTAAAATCCCGACAAATATCGTAAAAACTAAGGGGAACACATGACCACAAAAACCTATGCAACAATAGATGGTAACGAAGCTGTTGCACGCGTTGCCTATCGTCTCAGTGAAGTGATCGCTATTTATCCTATCACTCCCTCCTCGCCTATGGGTGAATGGTCTGATAGTTGGGCTGCCGAACGCAGAGCTAATCTCTGGGGAACCATTCCTTCCGTAATCGAAATGCAGAGCGAAGGTGGGGCAGCGGGAACCCTGCACGGAGCGCTACAAACAGGCTCTTTAACTACTACTTTCACTTCCTCCCAGGGATTATTATTAATGCTCCCCAACTTCTACAAAATTGCGGGGGAATTAACCTCTTCAGTGGTCCATGTGGCGGCCCGTGCTTTAGCAGCCCAAGGGTTGTCAATTTTTGGGGATCATAGTGATGTTATGTCCGCCAGAAGTACGGGTTGGGCTATGTTAGCAGCTAATTCGGTTCAAGAAGCTCATGATCTAGCGGCAATCGCCACAGCTACTACCCTAGAAACGCGGCTTCCTTTTCTGCACTTTTTTGATGGTTTTCGTACCAGTCATGAGGTGCAAAAAGTTGAATTAATTAGCGATGAAATTCTCAAAGAACTGATAGATGAAGACCTAATTATTGCCCATCGTCAAAGAGCTTTAACTCCCGATCGACCGGTGTTACGAGGCACAGCACAAAATCCCGATGTTTATTTTCAGGCAAGGGAAAGCGTCAATCCTTTCTATCATGCTTGTCCCGATATCGCCCAAAAAATTATGGATCGTTTTGCCCAATTAACAGGACGGCAATACCATCTTTATGAATACCACGGTGCGCCCGATGCCGAAAGAGTGATTATTCTAATGGGATCGGGAGGGGAAACCGTCCATGAAACCGTGGATTATCTCAATCAAAATGGTGCTAAAGTGGGGGTCTTAAAAGTTCGTCTTTATCGTCCTTTTGCCGCCGACAAATTACTGGCAGCTTTGCCCACCACAGTGAAAAAAATAGCCGTTTTAGATCGCTGTAAAGAACCCGGTGCCGGGGGCGATCCGCTATATTTAGACGTGGTAAATGCCTTTATGGAGGAGTACGAAGGTAAGCTGCCGAAAATTGTCGGAGGACGCTACGGTTTATCTTCCAAAGAATTTACTCCAGCCATGGTTGCTGGTATATTTGATAACTTAAGTCTCGACAAACCGAAAAATCACTTCACTATTGGTATCGTTGACGATCTCACTTTTTCCAGTCTGGAATATGACCACAGTTTTTCCACTGAACCAGACAAAGTAGTGCGGGCGGTTTTCTACGGTTTAGGTTCCGATGGTACGGTGGGAGCTAACAAAAACTCAATTAAAATTATCGGTGAAGATACTGATAATTATGCCCAGGGTTATTTCGTCTATGATTCCAAAAAATCTGGCTCCGTCACCGTTTCTCACCTACGCTTTGGACCAGAGCCGATTCGCTCTACCTATTTAATCACCGATGCTAACTTTATCGCCTGTCATCAGTGGGAATTTATCGAACAATTTGACCTGCTAGAAACCGCTAAACCGAACTCAATTTTTCTCCTCAATAGTCCCTATCCACCAGAGGAGCTATTTAGTCACCTACCCCGCCATCTCCAGCAAACTATCATCGACAAAAATCTGCAAGTTTATACGATTAATGCCACTCAAGTGGCCAAAGAAGCGGGGATGGGCAGCCGGATTAATACGGTGATGCAGGTGTGTTTCTTTGCTCTGGCGGGAGTTTTGTCTCGGGAAGAGGCGATCGCACAAATCAAAAAAGCCATCCGCAAGACCTACGGCAAGAAAGGCGAAGAAATCGTGCAGATGAACATTAAAGCCGTGGATTCTGCCCTAGAACACCTCTATCAAGTGCCAATTCCCGCCACTGTCACCCCTGAAGCTTTTGAATTAAGACCCCCAATTCCCGACACCGCACCCGCTTTCGTCCGAGAAGTCCTCGGCAAAATTATCGCCCGTCACGGGGAGGAATTGCCCGTTAGCGCCCTTCCCAACGATGGGACCTATCCCACCGCCACTAGCCAATGGGAAAAACGCAATATTGCCCAAGAAATCCCCGTTTGGGATGCAGATGTCTGTGTTCAGTGCGGAAAATGCGTTCTTGTTTGTCCCCACGCCGTTATTCGCTCGAAAGTCTATGATGAGGCCGAATTAGCCACGGCCCCGGAAACCTTTAAAGTCGCTAATGCCAAGGATCACGACTGGAAAGGGCTAAAATTCACCATCCAAGTGGCCGCCGAAGATTGTACCGGTTGCGGTCTTTGCGTCGATGTTTGCCCCGCTAAAAACAAATCGCAACCGCGTCTAAGAGCCATTAATATGGCTCCCCAACTGCCCCTGCGGGAACAGGAACGAGTTAACTGGGATTTCTTCCTTAATTTGCCTAATCCAGACCGATTAAGCCTAAATCTCAACAAAATTAACCATCAGCAAATGCAGGAACCTCTCTTTGAGTTTTCCGGTGCTTGTGCCGGTTGTGGTGAGACTCCCTACGTTAAATTAGTCAGTCAACTATTTGGCGATCGCATGATAGTGGCTAATGCCACCGGTTGTTCATCTATCTACGGAGGTAATTTACCGACAACACCCTGGGCAGTTAACGCCGAAGGTCGCGGTCCAGCTTGGTCGAATTCCCTCTTTGAAGACAATGCCGAATTTGGCTTAGGATTCCGGGTTTCCATCGATAAACAGGCAGAATTTGCCGCCGAACTGTTAGCAACCCTCGCTAGTGAAATCGGAGAAAGTCTAGCGGCAGATATTCTCAATTGTCACCAAGTCGATGAAGCGGAAATTTACGAACAACGGCAACGGGTAGAGGCCTTAAAATCCCGTTTAGGGCAATTAACCCCGACCACGCAGGTGAAAATGTTGTTATCCGTGGCCGATTATCTGGTCAAGAAAAGCGTCTGGATTGTCGGGGGTGACGGTTGGGCCTACGACATCGGTTATGGTGGCTTAGATCACGTTTTAGCCAGTGGTCGCAATGTGAATATTTTGGTCATGGATACGGAAGTTTACTCGAATACGGGTGGCCAGGCCTCGAAAGCTACTCCTCGGGCCGCCGTAGCTAAATTTGCTTCTGGTGGCAAACCGGGACCGAAAAAAGACCTCGGTTTAATGGCCATGACCTACGGTAACGTCTATGTGGCCAGCGTGGCTATGGGGGCAAAAAACGAGCAAACTATCAAAGCTTTCCTAGAAGCGGAAGCTTATAACGGGCCATCGTTAATTATCGCCTATTCTCACTGTATTGCTCACGGGATCAACATGACCACCGCCATGAACCATCAAAAAGAAGTGGTGGAAAGCGGTCGCTGGTTAATGTACCGTTATCATCCCGATTTAGCTAAAGAAGGCAAAAATCCCCTGCAATTGGACAGCCGTGCGCCTAAGCTTACCGTAGCGCAAACTCTCTACTCGGAGAATCGCTTTAAGATGTTGGCCACCAGTAAGCCCGAGGAAGCTAAACGTCTGCTCAAAGAAGCACAAGCAGATGTGGATACGCGCTGGCAAATGTATCAGTATTTAGCAGCAAAAGGTACAGGGAGCAAGGAATAGTTATGAATCTACACACTACCTACATGGGTTTACAATTGCGATCGCCGCTAGTCATCGGTGCGGCCGCACCCTTGAGCGAGGATATCGACAATATCAAGAGAATGGAAGACTTTGGAGCCGCTGCCGTGGTTTTACACTCCTTTTTCGAGGAGCAGATTAAACAGGAAAGACTGGCTCTACACCATCATTTTACCCACGGAGCCGAGAGTTTTGCGGAAGCTTTGACTTATTTTCCCGAACCGGAGGTTTTTCACGTTGGTTCCGACGAATATCTCAACCATATTCGCAAAGCCAAAGAAATGGTCGATATTCCGATTATTGCCAGTCTCAACGGTGAGACCTCTGGGGGATGGTTGGAGTATGCCATTCAAATTCAACAAGCGGGCGCTGATGCTTTGGAGTTGAATGTTTATTATGTTCCCAACGACCTAGAATTAACCGGAAATCACGTCGAACAAAACTATATTGATATCCTCAAAATTGTCAAATCGGAGGTATCAATTCCCGTCTCGATGAAGTTAAGTCCCTACTTTAGCAATACGGCCAATATGGCTAAACAATTAGCGGAAGCGGGGGCCGATGGGTTGGTATTATTTAACCGTTTCTATCAGCCGGATATCGACTTAGAAACCTTAGATGTTCACCCCAACATTATCCTCAGTAATCCCCAAGCGATGCGTTTACCCCTGCGCTGGATTGCCATGCTTTACGGTCGTGTAGCGACGGATTTTGCCGCTACCAGTGGTATTCATAACGCCATCGACGTGATCAAAATGATGATGGTGGGGGCAAAAGCTACTATGTTAGTTAGTGTTTTATTACGCCACGGTTTGGAGGAAATTACCAAGATCGAACAGGGTTTATTGCATTGGTTGGAAGAAAATGAATACGAATCGATCGAGCAGTTAATTGGCAGTATGAGTCAAATGAATTGCCCAGATCCCAGCGCTTTTGAACGGGTACAGTATATGAAAGCTCTGCAAAGTTACGAACCTGTTTGGAAACGTTTTCAAACCACCAGCAAATAAAAGTGGGGAGTGGGAATGGGGGAATGGGGAAATGGGGGAATGGGGAAATGGGGGAGTGGGGAGATAGGGAAATGGGGAAATGGGGGAGTGGGGAAATGGGGGAGTGGGGAGATAGGAGAATTTCAACTAAAACCCCAAAACCCTAAAACCCTAAAACCCTAAAACCCTACAACCCTAAAACCCCAAAACCCTACAACCCCAACACCCCAACACCCTAACACCCCAACACCCCAACACCCCAACACCCCAACACCCATCCGACTCCTGACAAAAAAAATCCTGGAGGATATAACCATGAACGAGAATCAAAACAAAAAAATCGGTATTCTGACCAGTGGTGGTGATTGCCCGGGGTTAAATGCGGTAATTCGTGCCGTGGTAAAAGCATCAAAACTAAAGGGTTGGGATGTGTACGGCATTCCCTACGGGACTGACGGTTTTATGCAGATTGCTGAGGGGAAATATCACCCCCAAGATTTGATCCTGACTCACCATGGCTATAACCTACCTGGGATATTGAAAGGATTAGACGTTTTGCAGTTTCTTAGTGGTAGTGTCTTGGGTTCTTTGAGCAAAGGACATCCCGAAAACCCAGAAATTGCCACGAAAATCCTGCAAGGATACGAAATGCTAGGATTAGATGCTCTGATCGTCGTCGGGGGCGATGGGAGCATCGATATCATCTATGATCTCGCTCAGAAAGGCAATTGGAATATTATCGCGGTTCCCAAAACCATCGATAATGACGTTCCCTATACGGAATGGGCCGTCGGTTTTACCACTGCCGTCGATATCGTCACCCAAGCTTTGTATGATCTCACCTTCACCGCCGCTAGTCACGAAAGGGTGATGATTGTGCAGGTGATGGGTAGAGATGCCGGTCATTTAGCCCTTCATGCTGGGATTGCCGGGGGTGCCGATGCGATTTTTATTCCCGAATTAACCCCTGCTCTCACTCCCGCAATCATCGACGGTTGTTGTGATCATTTGGCAGAATTACGCGCTCAAGGTCGTCAATTCGCTCTCATTGTCATTTCTGAGGGGGTTAAAAACGAAGATAACCAAAAAGAGAAGTATATTGCCGATTATTTAGAAAAATTAATAGTTGACAAAACTCGCTCTTTGTGCGTTACCGATCCCGTCTTCTGTTATCTCAATTCCATGGATGTGCGGGCCATGTCTTTGGGACACCTGCAAAGAAGTCGTCCTCCTTTGGCCATGGATCGACTGTTAGCCACGGCTTTTGGCATTAAGGCCGTAGAATTAATTGAAAAGGGTAAACTCGATCGCGTGGTGATTTGGCGCGGGGGACAAGTGCGTAGTTTGCCCCTGAAACCGGTGATCAAAATTATCAAAAAATGTCATCAAGAAAATCGCTGTGCCTATCCCGTGGATCCTGATGGTTTTATCGTCAAAACGGCCCGTTCTTTGGGAATTTACCTAGGGGAAAATACCACAACTGAGACGGCAGTAGTTCCGCAAGCTGTGGAGGTGTTGGTTTAGTTATAATAAAGCGAGAAGGGTTGCTCATACTTTCTCGCTTTATTAATTGGTTAAGATTAGATATTTCTTAACCATACAATTACGAGATATACTGACAGCTACTGTCGAAATAAAGAAACTTTTTCAAAGAGTGTAATTAATTTTCTAAGCATAAACTTTTATCATTATAAACCCGAACTGTATATCCTTCTCAACCCGACGAATCAAATTCTTTTCTGTCAAATTTGTGGCTTTTCTCGCGAAACAGGTGCAAGATTTTGAGAGAATCGTCGTTCAAAACCTTGCGTCTTCATCGGCCCGCGTCCTGTAGGGGCGAAGCATTCGGGCAATAACCTATCGGTGAAACCAGAGATTTTCTATCCGAATGCTTCGCCCGTACTTTTTCAGCAAACCCTACATAAAGACTTCTACTATCAGTAATGAGGTTATAAGATTGAATTATTGGACAAGCTTCAATGAGATGTCTAATCTCTTGAAAATATTCATTAATCAACAAATTCTATCTCCTCAATTTCTTCTTTGTCTTGCAGTAAAGCTTCTAGCATCCAAGCTTCTCCCATCCATTCATCAAAGTCTAAGGTATGCTGCAATTCATTGTTTTCAAATCGTCTGAGAAATTCTTGTGTCTGCATTTGATACTTATTTTCAAAAAAAGTTATTCGTTCTTGGGTGCGCTTAATTCCTTCTTGAAGTTCTTGCAGTCTTTCGGTTAATGCGTCTTCAATAAATTTTTTTAAGGAGTTTAGATGCTTGGATTTAAGTTTTACTTCAGCCATAATGCTTCCGAGTTGATAATCGCTGCTGTTTGCCATTCGTCAGTCCATCCTAATTCTAGTTCATCTACTGCTAAAAAAGCTTGGGCGAGTTCTTCTGCTTCTTGTTGTTGTCGGCATTGTTGTAAAATTGAGGCGATGAAAATGCTTTTATCTTCTACTTTCTGGTCTAGGTAATTAACCAGTTCATCGGGTAAAGAAATGGAGATTTTAGCCATTGTTATCTCTTTGGGTATTTGATTCCAATGTCTATCGTATCGTGAACTACTTTTCCTTGCCAACTAATTTTCCTTCACTATTAAATTTAATTCTGCTTACTTCTAATCTCCTGAATATCTTGCCAAAAATCGGCTCTTGTCACATTTTTTAAGGTCTGTTGACGTTCTTGAGTATAGTCACCAAAACCCCATCCAGTATCTTGTAAAAAGCGAATAGCATCGACTTGTCCTAATTCTTTAACTAATGCTTGATAGCCTTTTTGTCTTAGCTCAATTGGTGTCATTGCTTTCATCTCCTTGTAATAGCAAATTTTTCATTAACCAAGTAACAAGATCATCTAATTTTACTTGCAATAATTTACTGTATTTTATGGCTTTTCTAAGTAATCTGTCATCGGTGGTTAGCGATACATCTATTCTAGCATATTCGGCGCAAGCGATGTGAAAAGAATCATAAAGATAAAATCCTAAATCTTCTATTTCTTGAGAGCGTTGATCTATTTCATCATTCTGCAATCAAATCCTAGTCCATCATTCAATCATTCTAATCGTCTCAACTATGATTGATGTGATGATTTGATTGACTATGACTGTCTCATCTATCGACAATAAACCTAATCCTAGTTTATCATTCAATCATTCTAATCGTCTCAACTATGATTGATGTGATTATTTGATTGACTAGGATTGTCTCATCCATCGACAATAAACCTAATCATAGTTTATCATTCAATCATTCTAATCGTCTCAACTATGATTGATGTGATTATTTGATTGACTATGACTGTCTCATCCATCGACAATAAACCTAATCATAGTTTATCATTCAATCATTCTAATCGTCTCAACTATGATTGATGCAGAAGTGTTGAACGGGGAAAAAAGTCGTACAAAATTTGATATTATAGATAAGAAAATAAAGTAAATATACACCAATAAATGTGAATAAGCCATGCTAACAATTTTCCCAAAACTAATGAAAGAGCTTCTCAAGCCACTCCCCAAAAATGACTATCCCGCATTAAGTACATTTACTTTTGTGTCCTGTTGGATAGGTTTTGCGCTGGATAAAAGTATCGTCAGCATGAGAGACTTAAGCGCACGCCTGAAAATGCAAGGAATTAGGGACTTCCAGAGAATAAAATACCCAACAAAAAAATAGAAAAGTGTTTTTTTGAAAAAGTAATTATTTTTGTCTAGGAAAACAAAGAATCTCCCATTACAACCTATTTTTCCGAAAAAATAGGCAGCACAAACTCTTATACTTCCGAGCTTTTTCGAGTATAACAAGGACAAGTTAAAGAATCAAAGACAGTTTTTAGCTAACCATCTTAGTTAACTACAAACTAGGTC